>DASXGY010000192.1:0-3183 GCA_036488835.1 Acidobacteriaceae bacterium | reverse complement strand
CTTCGCCGCCGCGGCAAGCTGGTCGCCGGTGAGCCGTCCGCGCAACACCGCAGCACCCACGTGGTAGAGACCTGCCTGCCGCTGCCGATGCACGCCCACATGGTCACGCAGAACGTCTGCCGGAACCGTCTCCTCAACTGCCGGCTCGATACGGAAGGGCAGCCGTATCTGCAACTCATTGAGAAATTTCTCTGCCGTCCAGCCCTCTTTGAGAAACAGATGTTTCAGCCGCGCACGATCGCGGCTTTCGCGCAAACCCTGCTGCTCGCGGAAGATCGTCGCAATCGCAGATACTACTTCCACCGCCTGTTCGGGACGCACAAAAGCGTCCAGCCGCACGCCCAGATGCGGGTCGGCAGAGAGCCCGCCGCCCACCCGGACAGAGAAACCCACTTCCCTACCACGCCGCGCAGGCGTCAGCCCGATATCGTTGATCTCGGGATAAGAGCACCACGAGCTGCAGCCCGTCACGGAAATCTTGAACTTGCGCGGCAGATTGTAGAATTCGACATTGCCCGCGAGTGCGTGCGCCACAGCCAGCGCAACTGGCGACGCGTCGAAGAACTGATCTGCGTCGAGTCCCGCCAGCGGACAGCCTGTGACATTGCGGACAACATCGCCGCACGCACCCCGCGGTGAAAGCCCAACAGCATCCAGCCGCTCGATAATCTCAGGCAGGTTTTCGATGGTCAGCCAGTGAAGCTGAATCGCCTGCCGGACCGTAATGTCCGCGAGATTACGACCATGTCGCTGCGCGATCTCCGCGATCGCACTGAGCTGCCGGGACGAGAGGATGCCATTGGAAACAGGAATACGCAGCATGAAATATTCGCTGGCCTTGCCCTCGCCGCCCACTCCGCCAAGCGCTCCCGCGCCATCGCCCTGGGTATAGATGCCCCACCATTTGAAGTACAGGCTCGCCCACTCCGGCAGCAGACTCCCGCGGCCCTCCACGGCAAAGCGGCGGATTTCGTCAAAGGCCGCCCAGGGATTTTTCTCGCCTTTCAGTCGTTCCGTTTTCTGCGCTTTTGTTTCCTTAGGAGGACTCGCCTGCGTCATGCCCACTTCCCTTTCTGGTGTGCTGCATCGTATAGAAAAGAAAAAGCTCCAATTGCAGAGTGGCTGCAGTTGGAGCTTTCAGATTCGCTTGAAGTGATAGAGGTTAGATCACTAGCTCATCGAACAGCACCCACGCAGCCGCGCCCGCAACAACAGTTGCAGCAACAGACGGCCGGCGTGTAGATGAGTCGCACTGCTTTTAAGCTAACGCTCCTGACCGGCAACGTCAAATGCAATAGAGCCGGCGAGCTGTTCGGTTCGCCGTAAATAGCACGTATGAATGGAGGTATGGCCTCATATGTTTACGCCTTGGCCCATCGGATTTGTCAGCACTCCCTATAGGGAAGCCAGTGATTTACCTAAGGAACCCGGAGCCAGCCATGAAGCAGAGGGCGTGATTACCATCCTGCCTGACTTCGATCTTGGCCTCACGGACATTGAAGGCTTCTCGCATCTGATCGTGCTTTGGGAGTTCGACCGTTCGCAGCACTTCGAGCTGATCGGGACGCCGCCCTCGGACAATCGCAAGCACGGAGTCTTCGCCACGCGCTCGCCCCGTCGGCCAAACCCGATCGGACTCACTGTCGTCGAGCTGCTCCGCCGCCAGAATGCGGAGCTGCACGTGCGCGGCGTCGACATGCTGGACGGCACACCCATCCTCGACATCAAACCCTATCTCTCCAGCATCCCAGCCGCGTCGCTGCGGCGCGGCTGGCTGGCGGAAGCCGAGGCCCGGGCGAATGGCAGCGCCACTGTCTCCTGATCGCGACGATTCTTCTCGGCGCCATGTTTCACAGAGAATCGTGCCTCGCTGACATTCCATCCCGTCAGCTCTACCGCGGTGATCCGGTCGCCGCCACGCGGCGATGGATGCGCCATGAGCGTTCTCGACTCGCCCGGCAACAGCGAAATGTAATTGTCCGACCAGAATGCCGGCACGACCGGCGCCCCGTGTTCATCGAGAGCCCGCAGCGCAATCTGAAATGCAAGCGCGGACGAATCGTTTTTTAAGTGAAGTACCACGCGGCCATCCGGCTCCGCCTTCAACGTCTCGACGGCAACGTGCGCATGCGGCAGGGCCTTCAAGGCGGTAAGGTCGGGCTCCCGCAGAGCAGGCGTGTAGCGATAATCCCCCTTCTGCCAGTCGAACTCTGCCAGCCTCGCCGGAATCCAGTAAAAGTTCTCGCTCACCTCTCGCCCGGTTACATCGCTCAAGGTGAGCCGGGCGAAGTGTAGGTTGCCATCGGCCGTCAGCACATCGGCTGGAATCTCGAGTGCTCGATCGGAGCTGTCAGGACCCGCGTCCACTGCAGTTTCGTGTTCGTAGACCGGACGAAGCTGCGCATCGTACACGCTGACCTTCGCATGAAGCCCCGGCGCAGCCGCATACGTGCTGTTCACCACCACGACGCTGTGATCGTCATACGAATATTGCACGTGCAGCGGCTCACAGGCCTTCCGTGCGCCGTAATAGCCGCCACCCGCGTCGAGATAATAGTCGTACAGGTGCCAGATCATCGAAGGCCACGCGTTGTTCAACATCCACTGCACCACACCCGTGGACGTGTATTTGTTACGCCCGTATGCCTCGAACATCGCGCGCTCCCCGTCATACGCCATCGCCTGCGCGGTCTGCTCGTATTCGGCCAGCGAGTGTGGCTCCCCATAGCTCTGCTTCATCGCTCGATCGAAGACGGCTGTGTTGGCAAAGCCGCCGCTTCCGTTGTGATACTGCCAGTCGTCGCTCGGCGGCCACAGGGCGACAGCGGGAAGGAATCGCCGCAGGCTGGATTCGTTGGGAATCGCCGGCCCTGGGCTTGTCTCCGTGTTGAAGCCCCAAGCACCGCCATATTTCTTCGGATCGGTCAGCCAGTAGGAGGGCGCAACATATTCGTAGGGACCGGTCATCTTCACGCCGGTCTCGCCGGTCAAGGTCGTCGGGCGCGCCGTGGCAGAGGAGAGCGTAGGGTTCGGCCAGTGCGTGTCGCGCTCGATATCGAGATACATCTGCTCCACCTTTGGCGGAGGCGGATTGTCGCTGCCGTTCAGCCACACCAACAAACTGGGATGGCTGCGGATGCGCAGCATCTGCGCGCGCAGTGACGCCGCAGCGACCGTGTAGTT
>DASXGY010000178.1:0-5808 GCA_036488835.1 Acidobacteriaceae bacterium | reverse complement strand
TGTGGCGTGGAAGTCCCGCGTGGTGGCTCGCGACAACCAAAGCAATCTTGGGAATCTGATCCGGATCGTCACAGCCTGACTATTTCAACCGGATCGTCAACACATGCGCGGCAGCCGCGCCCCCAGCGGTCAAGTCGAAGCTCGCACCAGCCTTCATCCACAAAACCGAACCAGCCGCCATCGTCTGAGTCGGCTGTCCCCGTTGACTCACGATGGCCGGAGCAAACGCAATCAGGAGTTGCGGTTGTGCCTCCGCAGCTACACTCTCCCGGCCGCCGTGCACCACGACGTACCGCCGGATCACCATCTCCGGCGACGAGTAGTCGGTCCTGACGCTGGTCTTCGTCAGGTCAACGTCCTCGCTATAACGGAACTCAGACCGGATCTGCCCCAGCGCAATCTGCTTGCACTCCACGCGCAGAAAATCGCTCGCCACCGGTCCGAGATTCGCCACCCGGTGCTTCTCGATCCGCCCCGGACTCACGCGAAACCAGCCCGCGCGCACCGCCCGCCGCGTCAGCACAAAAGGATGCGCCTCATCGTGACTGAAGCGCACCGGCCCGGAGTTGCTCAGATACACATACACCGTGGGATAACGCGAGTGGGCGTGTACCGGCAGCTCTTCGTGCGGGTCGTAGTGCACACGCACAACCTGCATCTGCTCGTTGTCGAGCAGCGTCCGGTAGTTCTGCGTAAGCGCAGTCGCGCCGTCCTGCGCAGAGGTGTGCGCGGCCGCGGCCATGGTAAGGATCGCAAGCGTGTACTGGGTGAGGCGCCCCATACCTCACAGTCAAGCACAACGCGGCGATACGCGAGACCATCGTGCTACTACCGACTATGGTTCCCACCGGGGGTCATTGAACAAATCTGGTTGGAGCCGTCAACGCGCCAGAGCCTCCAGGGTTGCGCTGGGGAAGCCTGCGCCGGTGAATTCGACGCTCAGTACCGTGATGTCGTCGTTCTGGCCGAAGCTCTGCGCGGCGGCTGCGATCTCTGCCGCGGACCTGTGTTGCTGCATCAATTCGTGCGCTCGGGCAAAGCCGAAAAGTTCCCGCTTCCCTGATTTACTATCCGCACTCTGCGCTTCGACGATGCCATCTGTCAGCAGCGTCAGCCGATCCCCGGGCTGCAGGGAGAGCTGCATCACCGAGAACTCCGCATGCTCCACTACGCCCAGAGGCAGCGCGCCCTCCATCACTATCTCTTTGCCATTCCAGTAGGGCGGCAGATGTCCCGCATTTGCCAGGGTGACGCCGCCATCCGGCGCGATATGCAGCGCCAAACAGGTTGCATTGGCATCGCCACGGCCGATCAGCCGGCGATTCAGCGACTGCAACATGCGCAGCGGATCCACGTTCGTCTCCGCCTGATTGCGGATGGTGCCCACCATCAGCGAGACCAGCATGGCGGCCTTCAACCCCTTGCCGCTGACATCGCCGATGACAGCCAGGACGCCGCCGTCGTTTCCGGCGATGATCTGGAAGAAGTCGCCGCCCACCTGCTGCGCCGGACGGTACTCGCTATCGAGCGCAATGCCGGGGATCACGGGCAGCGCTTCCGGAATCAGCACATGCTGCACCTGCCGCGCCTGCTCAATCTCCTGCTTGAATTGCTCCCGTTGCCGCTGCGACTGCAGAAACCGCCGCAGCAGCAGCACGGTGATGATGGCCAGCGACAGGATGGTGGCGACCGCGTTAAGGGTGATCGAAATTCCAAATGGGAAGAAGGCACCTGGGAAATGCAGTACGGTCAGTTCCTGCTGATACAGCGAGAGGACGACCAGCACGACGGCGGGAAGGGCCATCCATCCTTCGGCCCGGTTTTTGAGAATGCCGCCCGCCGTGACCCAGACCAGGAGCGCTCCGAGCAGCAACTTGAGCGCGTACGTGAGCGGCAACAGATAGGCGATGGCATGAACGGGAACCACGCCGCCATAGAACGGCCACCGCAGCATGGCTGTCGTCACGCCCAGTAGCACCACGAGTCCCCAGACCAAGCGGTGCAGCCGGACCATGCGATCGAGCCGGAACCAGTACGCCCAGAACAGCACCCACGTACCGATGTATGCCGGGGTCAGAATCGCATCCTCAATCAGGAATAGGGAGACGCCGATCCAAGTGGCGTAGTTCGTCACAACAACGATGGCCACTCGGGCCAGGATGACCGCGCAGGTAATGGCCAGCCAGAGATAGGCCGGCTCGCTGCGATCGAGCCAGAAAAGGCCGAAGGCCACTAGCAGGGCCACCAAGAGAATTCCTAATTCAACAAAGTTGTCATATTGCGATCGACTGATCGCGTCCCAGTCTAACTGGAGCACTCCGGCGATAGTTGACGCCTGACCAAGCACGGGCGGACCATGCAAGCCACCAGCATCCGGGTCGACCATTGGCGTGAAGGCGGCCATCCACATGCGAATGGCAATCGTCGCAGGGCCAGAGCTGTTAGCAGGCAGCGGAAAGGCTCGCGGTAAAGCTACGTAAGCCGTGACCCCGTTCGAGGTGAATTGGCCGAATTGCCCGATGAGCTGCCCATTTACATACACCTGGTAGGCGTCATCGAAGTTGTCCGGCATCTTCAGTGCCAGCGCCGTCTGCCCGTTTTGTATTTCGATACGTAGCCGGTACCACGCATAGCCGTGATAGCCGCGATATCCGCGAGCCGTCCACCCTGGAACGTACCCGCTGCTGCCGATCTGGGGATCATAAGATCCCGGCGGTGGTGCCAGGTCCATCAAGCGCCAGACGGAATCATCGAAATTCGGATCCGCCCAGCCAAGGTTATCGCCGGTGTGGAACTTCCATGGCCCGGTCAGCGCAACCGTCGAATTGGCCAGCGCGACGACTTGCGCGGGAACAGCAGGCGCACCCTGCGCCCACCCCGTCCCATGCGAGGAAACCGACAGGAGCGCCAGCAGAAAGACCAGACGGATGATGCGCATTTGAGGGAGAGTAGCACGGCGCTATATGGCCAGCGACAAAATACGCGCGATGGTCAAAAGGCCAATGGCCGCCTCGTGATCGAAGACGAACCCGCGGCAGCCGTCAGCGTACCAGAGCCTCCAGGGTTGCGCTGGGGAAGGCTGCGCCGGTGAACTCGATGCTCAGCACAGTGATGTCGTCGTTCTGCCCGAAGCTCTGCGCCTGCTGCGCGATGGAGCCAGCCGCCTGACCGCTGATCTGCTGCGCTCGCGCAAAACCGAACAGCTCGTTTGCGGCATTCATAGCCTCGACCACGCCATCGGTCATAAATGTGATGTGGTCTCCTGGCTCCAGCGTGAAGCTCTGCGCGGGTGATTGCGCTTCGCTGCTCAGACCCAGCGGCAGCGAGCCCTCCAGCTCCATCTCCTTACCATTGCGATAGGGTGGCAGATGGCCCGCATTCGCGATTTTCATGGTTCCGTCGGAAAGAATCTCTGCCGCGAGGCAGGTCGCGAAGTGTCCACCGGAACGCCCCAGCAGGCGCCGGTTCAGCATCGTCAGCATGGCAGCCGGATCGAAACTGTACTCGGCCTGGTTACGAATCGCGCCCACCAGCACCGCCACCAGCATGGCCGCGCTCACCCCTTTGCCGGAGACGTCGCCGATCACCACCAGCAGGCTGCCATCCGGCTTGGTGAGCGTCTGGAAGAAATCGCCGCCCACTGTCTGCGCCGGGCGGTACTCGGTTTCGACGGTGAAGAACGGCGAGTCAATCGCTTCCGGCACCAGCACCCGCTGCTGCAACTGCTGCGCCTGCTCCAGGTCCTGCGCGATGGCTTTACGCGCCACTTCCTGCTGCACCTGAGTGCGCACAAAGCGGCGCAGCGCCAGCGCGGCAATCACCAGCACCATCAGCATGTCCGCGATATTGCCGACGGAAATGCCCAGGCCGAAGGGGAAGAACCAGTTGGGAATATGGAAGGTGGCGAGAAGATAGATGCTGACGTTGGCAAGCTCGAGCAGCAGGATAGGAACGACGGCCAGCAGCGCCTCAATACGGTCGCGGCGAAAGCCTTCGATCAGGATGACAACCAGCAGCACTCCCAGCGCGGCCACGCACCACAGCGAGGCCGCGTTGCACCAGTGCAAGGCGGCTTGCGGCACGAAGCTGAGGCCGAAGTATGGCGAGCTTGCGCAGAAGATGGCCAGCATCTCTGCTGCCGTCAGCACCCATGCGGTCTGCGGAATCCAGCGCTTCTCCCGCAGCCCGAACCAGCGCCACCAGAAGATGATCCACAGGAGCAGAATGAGCGGAAAGATAAGGACGAGTTCCAAAAGCGTGTCGGACGCAAGGGTCAGCGCAAAGGACAACTCCGCGAGCACCCGCACCAGGCCGTCGAGAATGGTGCAGGCCAGCGCCAGAAAGAACCATAGATACATGAGCTCCCGCCGATTACGCAGCCACGCCCACAGCGCCAGCGGCGCGATCAGCAGGAAGAGGAATGTCCGCAGGAGAGTGCCAAACGAGCGATGCAGATTGGCGTCCTCGTCCGCGGCCTGAAGTAGCCGCACGGTGGAAGCCAGCCCCAGCGCCGGCGGCCCGTGCATGCCGCCAACATCGGGACTGTTGAATCGCGTGGCGGCGGACATGAAAAAGCGCAGCGCCACTTCGATCTCGCCATCCGGCCCCGGCGCCGGCAGCGGGAAGGAGAGCGGCCGTGTGCTGTAAAGCCCGACGTGGTGCGCGGAGAAGACACCCAACTGCCCGACATAATGCCCGTTGGCGTAGACCTGATAGGCATCATCCACATCGAACGGCATCTTGAGCGCCAGCGGCTGGCCACCAGGCGGATGGCCAGGAAGCGCATGATCCTGACCGGTCACGCGCAGGCGCAGCCGGTACCACGCATAGCCACTCAGATTGGGATAGCCGCGCGCGGTCCAGCCAGGCACGAAACCAGCTGTCCCAAAAATCAGATCGGCCGAACCGGCCATGGACGACAGGTCCATAGTCGCCCAGTGGGCGTCGTCAAACCCCGGCTGTGCCCATGCCGGCGCGCCGTTCATCCACGGCGAGTCGCCGGGCGAGAACTTCCACGGCCCGGTCAGCGCAACCGCCGAGTTGCCCAGCGTGACCACCTGCGCAGGAGCAGCAGGCGCGGCCTGCCCCCACGCCGCCAAGGACGAGGAAACCCCCAGGAAAGCCAGCAGCAAGGACCAGCGGATCGCGGGCATGGCAGCGAGAGTAGCACCCGCGCCGCTGGACCAGCGGCAAAAAGCGCGACGACAGCGGGCGAAGGGCCAGGTGGAACCGCACAACACCCTCGCGCAACCTCCGCCAGGAAAGTAAATGGAGATTCGACTAAAGGTGAGGCCTGCTCCACGAGAACGGGCCCGCAGGTCACTCCGATGCAATCATTCTCTAGTGATGACCGCCGCCGTGAGCGCCCCCGCCGTGGCCGCCTCCCTGATATCCAGCGCTGTGTTCGCCGCCCCCATCGTGACCTGCGTTGCCTGCGTGGCCTCGCCCATCCCGCGCTTCGTTCGCGTGAAAGTGACTGAATGCTTGCTCCCCGCGATCTGGCATCGGTCCCCTGTAACCATGGTGCGGATCGTAACGGTTATCCACGTGGCCGTAGAAGCCGCGAGGGCCATGGAACCAGGGGCCGGCTCCAATGAAGATGCCGCCACTGAACCAGTCAGGCCCATAGTAGCCATAAGGAGCGCAGGGATACGGGGCGTAATCAAAGTAGCCGTACGGACAAACAGGCGCGGCTCCAATGTTAATGGAAACCTGAGCCGGTGCTATGGACACACTGCTCACCATCCCAACAGCGAGAGCACAGAAAGCAAGCGACTTCCATCGGGGCATAATTCCTCCTAGATTCTG
>DASXGY010000112.1:0-7373 GCA_036488835.1 Acidobacteriaceae bacterium | reverse complement strand
TCCCTCTCGCGCCAGGTCTATCTGTGGATTCGCCACGGCATCATGGAGCGCGCGCTGCGCCCGGGTGAGGCGCTGCCCTCCACCCGCGAACTGGCGGAACAAAACTCCATCTCGCGTACCGTCGTTGTCCAGGCGTATGACCAGCTCATCGCCGAAGGTTTTATCACCGGCCGCCGGGGATCGGGCACATATGTTTCAGAGCATCTGCATCCGGCGCCGGCGCGGGCACCGCGCAGCGCCGCGCAGGTGCGGCTCTCGCACTTCGGCATCGCCGCCACCTCCATCACGCGCCGCGGCCTCTCTCCCATTCCTGAACCTCGGACCTTTCGCTATGACTTTGCCTATGGACGGTCCTCGCTGGATGAGTTTCCCCTGGCGGCATGGCGTCGCATTCTGCTGCGCCGCACCAGGAACGCCCCGCTGCGTTCCTTCGATTACGGTGTCCCCGCAGGCAACCCGCTTCTTCGCGAAGCAATCACCGGGCACCTCAGGAGATCTCGTGCCATAAACTGTGACGTATCTCAGGTGGTGATCGTCAACGGCTCGCAGCAGGCACTCGATCTCACCATTCGCATGCTGCTGAACCCGGGCGACACAATCGCTGTCGAAGACCCGCAGTATCACGGTATGCGGCAGGTACTGATCGCGGCGCGCCTGCGCGTGCGGCCGGTTCCGGTGGACCACGACGGCATCGACCTGCGTCAGATGCCGCGTCATGCCAGGCTCGCGATGGTAACGCCTTCGCACCAGTTTCCTACCGGTGCGGTACTTCCACTGCAGCGGCGCCTGGCTTTGCTGGCGTGGGCGCGACGCGCGAATGCGGTCATCGTCGAAGACGATTACGACGGAGAATTCCGCTACGAGGGCGAGCCAGTGGAGCCGCTGCAGAGCCTCGATCGCGATGGAAGAGTGATCTACGTCGGCACCTTTTCGCGCACCATGTTTCCCGCGCTGCGCATCGGCTACGTCGTGGCGCCCCGTCCCTTGGTTGCAGCGTTCGTAGCCGGCAAGTGGATTGCCGATCGTCACACGGCGCTGCTGGAGCAGGAGACGCTGGCGGAGTTCATCGAATCGGGCGCGTACGAGCGCCACCTGCGTCGCACGCGCCGGGCCAACGCAGTGCGTCGCGCTGCGCTGCTCTCGGCAATCGAGCGGCACCTCGGCGAGCGCGTCACCGTCACCGGCAGCCGCTCCGGCACGCACATCGTGTTGTGGCCGTGCGCAAAAGTATCCGAAGCGGCCATCATCGCGCAGGCAGCCGCCGCGGACGTGGGCATCTATGGCATTGCCGGGTACTATCTCAAGCCGCCGCCGCGGCCAGGGTTTCTGCTGGGCTATGCGAACTTGACCGTCGCGCAGATCAGCGACGGCATTCGGCGCCTCGGCCAGCTGCTGTAGCGCGAGGTGCTGCAGTGCTAGGTGACTGAGGCGATCTGCTCGCGCAGCACGCGCCGCTCCGGGCGCGGGGCCGCCGGGCGAAAGCAGCGCATCGTGCGGTCGGTGAACTGCCCATGGAGCCGCTGCAGCGCGTCTTCCACGATCGCAGCCATCGTCTCCGGCTCTCCCAGCGCGCGAACATTCAGCGTGATCTCGTGGCGCAGCGACGGCGATGCATCGAGCGCGCCCTCGATCGCCGGTTCCTGTCCATTTCCGCACATCGCCGCCTTCACGTAGCCGCCCGGTGATTCGGCGATTGTCTTCAAGTGCACGATCTGGATCTGCGCCTTGCTCAGCGAGTGGTCGATGCTATCGAGCCACGGTCCCAGCAGCATCGCCGGCGATACGGGCACACGCGATTCGAACATCCCGCGGAAATTCAGCCACGCCAGCGCCGCTTCTGCCTGCGCGTAGCGCTCATAGTCGATATCGAGGACATCCTTTTGCGCGGACAGCTCTCCGGCAAGCACCTCGTCCAGCCACGCCGCCACCCCCTGCCCGGTGCGCGCGCTGATCTGGCGCTCGGGACGCACCCCGAGGTCGAGGCCATGCGCATGCAGATCTGACTTGGTGACGCAGACTAGGTCCGCCTCCTGCAACTGTTTTTGAAAGAGGAACCCGATGTTCGCGTCGGCTTCTGTGTGCATCAGCGTTTTCGCCCGCTGCGGATCCACCAGCACGGTGAAAGGCGCAAGCCGATACCGCTCGTGTTGCGCGAGCAGAGGATGCAGGACGGTGGCCGAGATGTCCGTGCAACTTCCGACCGGTTCGGCGAAGATCACGTCCGGCGCGTAGGCCAGCATCGCTTCGAGCTGCGCCGTCAGAGCGGAGAGATGGCAGCAGAAACAGCCCGCCGTCACCTCCCCGCTCGGCACGTCGTACTGCTCCGCAAGCTGCGTGTCGACCAACGCATCGCTCTGATCGTTGAGGATGGCGGCGCAGCGCATTCCGCGTCTCTTCAACTCGTGTGCGGCGGCGAGGATCAGCGTGGTCTTGCCCGCACCGAGGAAGCCGCCGACGAAGACAACGGTCGGTTTCACGCACGCACCTCGATCTTCAGTTCTTCGCCTTCTCCGATCACGATCGTCTCTTCCGCCGCGAATAGGGTCGCGTTGCCGCTGTTCGTCGCACGGTGCGGATACTCCTTCTCGCCAACACGCATTCTCGTCCGGGTGCCAGCGGCTCGGATCCTCACCGAACGGCAGCGCAGCTTGCCCGCGAGCACGCGCAATGTAAAGAAAGTGCCGCCGCTGGTGCCCGGCGCGTAAGAGAACTCGCCCCAACCGGTTCCGCTGGCCCAGAAGCTGCGAAAGGCGCGATGCGGCATGCGAGGCACCGCTGTCACCGCCTCCTGTGCGCCGTCATAGTCGAACCCGCTGAGCGCAACCACGCTGGACCACGAGGACATCGCGCGAGCGTAGTGGTGGCCGCACTCTGCTTCGTCCCACGGATTGCGCTTCTCGCCGTCGTAACGTGCGCGTGTGTTGGCGATGTACTCCATGCCTTCGTCCACCATGTCGGCGTACATCATCATCGCGGCGGTCGCGTGCTCCAGCCCGGTGAAGACCTCTGCGTAGTAGGGGAAGGGAATCCGCGGGCGTTTTCCTTCGGCATAACTGCATACCAGCACAGCCGCTTCGTCGTTCAGCGCAAAGGTGCGCTCCACGTTGTCATGCTCCAGCAACGTGCGTTTGTAGTTGGAGTTGTAGATCGCGCGGAGTGTGGATTGCATCTTTTCGCTTGAAACCAGATCGCCCAGGCCAGCCACGGATGCCAGATACTGCCCCATCAACTGATCGACCAGGCAGCCGTCGCCGACCTGATA
Source organism: Acidobacteriaceae bacterium (assembly GCA_036488835.1). GTDB lineage: Bacteria > Acidobacteriota > Terriglobia > Terriglobales > Acidobacteriaceae > KBS-83. The sequence goes on along the minus strand of DASXGY010000112.1, from coordinate 4,111 downwards.
CTCCGGATGCTCGGTCTCGTTTGCGCCCATCTCGCCGCGCAAATGCGGAGCAATTTGATCGTTGCGAAAACCGCGAACCTGCTGCACGTAGTATTTGCCGTTGAACAGATTCGCATCGATCCATCGGCTGCCCTGGGTGAAGAGCCGGTGATACTCCGCCGCGGATGCTGTATCGCCCATGCGCCGCGCCATCTCCTCACCGGCGCGCAATGCACCCAGATAATAGATGCCGCACAGCGGATTGGGCCCGTAGAACTCCACGTCGTAGGTGTTGTGCTGCACGCCTTCCATCACGCCGTCGCGATTCGCATCCCATCCGCCGGGAACCCACGCGAACTCGATCGCCTTCTTCAACCGCGGCCACATCGCGCGCAGCCATGCGTCGTCGCCGGTCAGCTTCCAATCCAGATACGCATGCAGGATTTGGCCCATCTGCCCATCGGCTGCGGCCCAGCCGAAGCGATCGAATCCATCGGGCAGCATTTGCCGGAAGCGCATCGCACCCGCGTCATCCATGGAGTAGCCAAACGCCGCCTTACGTAGCGAACGTGCAAAGGACGGGAACAGGAAGGCAGTCGCCGTCTCGTAGTTCCACACGTGCGTGCAGTTGCCGAAGCAACATCCGCGCGTGTTATCCACGCCCTCAAAGCCGTGAAACTCGCCATCTGCCGTGCGGAAGCAGGTGGTGGAGGCAAGCGTGGACAGATTCGCGCTCGCCGCTTCCTTCACCGTTGCCGGCAGCGTGCTCTCGCGAAAGGCGTCGGCGAAGAGGCGCGTCCGCCGCTCCAGCGACTCCAGATGCTGTGCTGTATAGTCCGCCGCGGCCCACGCATCATCGAAGCGCGTCGCATAGTAGTTGCCGATGCGCGTGCCGCCCTTGCCCTTCGGCGCCTCCCACCCGCACCACTCCGGAGTGCGGTTGGGAAAGTGCCACGCCAGCAGAAAGGTGAAGGTCTGCGACTGGCGCGGTGCAACCGTCGCGCGTTGCAGCACCACGCCGACCGCGTTGCGTGCCTCCGGCTCAGCGCCCAGCTCGCCGCCGGCGGAGAAGGCGTCCCAGAACAGCATCGGCGAGTTCCACCATCGTCCCCGTGGCCAGCCCCGCCAGTGCTGCACCTGCACGCCGCGCTGCGCCAGCGCTGCCAGAGCGACCGTTCCCCGCATCGGATCGCCCTCGGGCAAGGCAGGATTGCTCATCGTCAAACCCGCAATTCGCGCGTTCGACTGATACGTATTCTGACGCGGATCGGGATCGGCCGGCGCTCTTGTTTTGACCGGATTCTCAAGCGACCAGGCAATGCTCACCGTCGCGCTCGTGCTCTTCGGATTCGTCACCCGATAGCGCAGAACCGCGACCGGCAGGCCAGAGTCATCCGGCTCATGCGGAATGAAGGGCGAGAAGGCTTCCAGCTCCACCTCTACGGGCATCGCTCGATCTTCAAAAGCGATGTGCGCCAGCGGGTACGCGCCGGTGAAGGTCGCCGCATCCAGCCGGCTCAACCCAGGCGCGTTGTTCGAACCCAGCCCATCCTGTCCCTCGTACGGCGGAAGGATGCGTGCCTCCAGCACGCGAGCCACCGGTTTTGCATTGCCTGCCTGCGCCCAGATCGACGGAAACGCATACGCGGGTGAGTAGCCCTTATTCGGACGGTTGAATATCTCCCAGTCGCGCAGTTGCCCGCGACCACCCAGCGCTACGCTGCCCGCCGCAACGCCGCCCAGCGGGAAGGCGATCATCTTCAGCTTGCGTCCGGTAAAAACTCGCGGGAAGACCGCGTCCTTTGCTGCTGTCGCTGGGCCCACCGGAGATTCGTTATCGATGGTCTCGCCGAGCGCGGGCCAGCCTCCCACCTGGGCGGCGGCCCCGATCGCGCCGGCGGCTCGCTTCAGAAATGTGCGTCGCGGCAGCGGTTCGTGCGGGGCCATCCAGAGTCCTTTGTCGGCGCAGAGATTGAAGCGTTTTACTTTCCGCACGCCATTCTCTATCAGCAGACGGAAACGAAGCAATCCAGGCCATGCCATACCATCTGCTCCCTTCATGCTGCCTTAAGATGGGCTCGAGGAAGATATTCCCGATGCGTGTTCTCGTCGTCGAAGATGAAGTGCGGCTGGCAGACAATCTCGCCGCGGCTCTGCGCGAAGGACCCGGCTTCGCGGTGGACTGCGTGGAAGACGGCGAAGCGGGAGAGCAGCTTGCCAGGCAGGGCTGCTATGACCTCATCGTGCTCGACCTCATGCTGCCCAAGGTCGATGGCCTGACCATGCTCCAGAAGTTGCGCGCGAGCGACAACGCAACCCCGGTTCTCATCCTTACCGCGAAGGACGGTGCGGCGTCGACCATCGAGCTGCTCAACGCCGGCGCAGACGACTATCTCAGCAAGCCCTTCGATCTGGGCGAGCTCATCGCGCGCGCCAAGGCGCTCATCCGCCGCGGCAAGGGAGCATCGCAGCCAGTCCTCGCGGTGGCCGATATCGAAGTCAACACCCTGGAGCAGACCGTCCGTCGCGCCGGACGCCTCATCGATCTGTCCCCTACGGAGTACCGCATCCTTGAATACATGGTGCATCGGCCGCGCGTCATCGTCTCCAAGCGCGAGCTCCTGGAGCACCTCTACGACTACAACTGGGAGCACCACTCCAACGTCATCGAGGCGCACATCTCCAATCTGCGCAAGAAGCTGATGGCCGATACCGATCAACAGGCGGTGGAGACGCTGCGCGGCCGCGGCTATCGTCTCGTCGCCGATCCGGCATCCTCGAATGCAGGAAGTAGCGGATGAAGCGTCGATTTCTTTCTCGCCGGCTGATCTTGTCCGTGCTGCTGGTCGAGCTGATCTTCGCGGTCGCGGTCATTGTCCTGGCTGCGGCCTATGAACGCCATGCGCACCTGCGCTCCCTGGACATCATGCTGCAGGGTCGTGCCGATTCGCTGCTGGGCGCGGTGCAGGATGCGGAGGATCCTGCCGACAACGTGATGCTCGACCGCACCGGGCTGCAGTTGCCTTCCGAAGACGTGTATGAGGTGCGCGACAACAACGGCCGCCTGCTGGGCCGGTCTTCCAACTGGCAGGGACCGGATCCGCACGACGTAGCTTCCGGCCGCGACCGCATCTATCTCACCAGAGTCAACGGTCGCCACTATCGCGTGCTCACGTTGCACGGTCTGCGCGTGGTTGATCCCGGTGACAAGGGCGGCGGCACGCCACGCCATGTCCTCGTTATCTACGGTGCACCCACCAGGTACGTCTGGCACCAGGTGCGCAACGCCATCATCTTCTTCTCGCTCTCCAATCTTGTGCTGCTCATCGTCACCGGCGTGCTGATGGCGTGGCTGCTGCACCGAGGCCTCGCACCCATGCGGCAGCTCGCGGCGGAGGCGGAAAACATCTCCATCCATCGATGGAGCTTTCAGGCGCCGGAGAGTGCAATGGAGACGCGCGAGCTCGCGCCGCTGGCCTCAGCGCTCACCGCCGCCATGCAGCGGCTGCAGGCGTCTTTCTCGCAGCAGCGTCGATTTGTGGGCGATGCCGCGCACGAGTTGAAGACTGCGGTCGCCGTTGTCAAATCATCGCTGCAGTTGCTAAATATGCGGCAGCGCACCACGGATGAGTATGAGGCCGGCGTCGAGGTGAGCCTCGCGGATTGCGAACGGATGGAGGAGATCGTCGCCCGCATGCTGACCCTGGCGCGGGCGGAACATCTCACCACCGCGGAACATACCGCCGCCACGGTGGATCTCGCAATCGCCGTCGCGGCCAGCGCACAGCAATTTCAGTCCATGGCGGAGCTCCGGTCCGTCACCATCGCGCTGGTTACAAACGGGGCCGCCTTCGTCGGCCTGCCGATGGAGGAGTGTTCGCTGCTATGTTCCAATCTACTGCTGAACGCACTGCAGCACAGCCCAAGGGATACTGAAGTCAAAGTGCTGCTGCACGCGGAAGGCGAAATGGTGGAGCTGCGCATCGAGGATTCGGGCGATGGCATCGAACCCGCGCTGCTGCCGCATGTCTTCGAACGCTTCTCGCGCGGCGATCCGTCGCGCAGCCGGAACACCGGTGGCACCGGCCTGGGACTCGCCATCTGTAAGGCCATCGTAGACAAGGCGGGCGGC
>DASXGY010000091.1:0-1734 GCA_036488835.1 Acidobacteriaceae bacterium | reverse complement strand
GCCGCCGGCACGCCACTCAGTGCGGCGATCCTCAATGCGGCGATCATGGACTCAAAGACCGGGAAGCCATCGCTGGAACCGAGCAGTGCTTCGCTGGAACGATCCGGGTGCGGCATCATACCAAGCACGTTGCGGCCTTCGTTGAGCACGCCGGCGATGTTGTCGAGCGAGCCGTTGGGATTGGCCTCCCGGTTGATCTCACCCGTTGGGGTTGCGTAACGGAAGGCGATGCGGTCGTCGCGCTTGAGCGTGGCGAGCGTCGATTCGTCACAGAAGTAGTTGCCTTCCATGTGGCCGATGGGGATCTGCAGTATCTGGCCCTTGTTGAGCGCGTTGGTGAAAGGCGAGTCGGTGGTCTCGGTGCGCAGGTGGACCTGCTTGCAGATGTATTTCAGGCCGGCGTTGCGCATGAGCGCGCCGGGCAGCAGGCCGGACTCGCAGAGGATTTGGAAGCCGTTGCAGATGCCGAGCACCAGGCCGCCCGAAGCGGCAAAGCGCTTGACCGACTGCATCACGGGTGCGAAGTGGGCGATGGCGCCGGTCCGCAGGTAGTCGCCATAGGCAAAGCCACCGGGGACGAGGATGGCGTCACAACCCTCCAGGTCTTCCGTTTCATGCCAGAGCATGGTTACCGGCTGGTGCGCAATCTGCTCGATGACGTTATAGGTGTCGTGGTCGCAGTTGGAGCCCGGGAAGACGAGGACGCCGAATTTCATACTTTTAGGGTAGCAAAAATAGGCGTTTCAGCCATTAACGATCAGGAGACCGCCGTTACCATCGCGGCCTTGGAATCCACAGCGAAACGCCGCTGGGCAGCGCGGGAAAGCGGGTAGCCCAGACGTACCAGCGGGTGCTGCGGGACGGAGAACGCCAGGATGTCGTACCACACGGAGTCATCTTCGGCATGATGCTCGACGCTGAACCGCTCTTCACCGCGCTCCACATGGTGCTGCAGGGTGCCATAGCTGAAGCCCCGACGCTGTATGTGGCCCCTGTCATCCTCGATCATCCCGATCACGCGGCTGGCGCTGAGCGAGTAGAGGCCAAATGTGCGTGCGAGTACAAGAACCGTCTGTCCGGGAACGATCGGCTCAGGCGGATGCAGAAGCTCTACCCACCCAATTTCAAACATCTTCCATGCGCAGAGCGCGGCAAAGGCACGCTCGAAGGTGCCTGAACCCTCTCCCAGTCGAATGCGGTTTTGGTCCAGGTTGTACCCATCGGGGAATGAGCCTTTGAGTGTCGCGCCGACCTCCGGGTACGAGAAGCTGTCCTGCTCCACCGTTTGGCGAAAGCGGGCGATGCGTTGCGCTGTAGGGCGGCTAAGGAAGAACATCTACTTCATCCGTTTCAGAGTCTAAGTGAGGCGACGCGGGTTGATAAACGAAATGGATGATCCTGAGCCGAAAGACCAGCCGACATCGCCGGTGCCGTACGAACCGGCGCAGCCGCCAGTGATCGAGCCTCCCGAGTTGCGTCCCGAGCAGCCAGTTGGATATGCGAAGACGCAGCGGCCGGCCGTGGAAGCACTGGCCCCGACCATCAGCGGGCGGCCATCGCCGGGGCAGCATCTGCGCACCGCCGGCGATGCGCTGGTGAACTGGTGGCGCGCTGTTTCTATCGAAGCTCTTTGTGTTGCGGTGCTGTGGCTGATCGGCCTCGAAATTCTGCGCGTGCCGCTTGCGCCGGCATGGGCGCTGGTCGCCGGGCTGATGGCGTTCGTGCCGAACATTG
>DASXGY010000070.1:0-7237 GCA_036488835.1 Acidobacteriaceae bacterium | reverse complement strand
CTTCCGGGTGGAGCGGCGATGGCGCTGGCGCAAGATGCGACTGCGTCGAGCGCGGGCGAAGCGAGTGGAGGCGTGCCGAGAACGTTTCCGCAGGGATTTCTGTGGGGGTCGGCGACGGCTTCGTACCAGGTGGAGGGCGCGGTGCACGAGGATGGACGCGGGCCGTCGATCTGGGACACCTTCTCGCACACGCCGGGTAAGACGCACAACGGGGATACGGGCGATGTGGCGGATGACCACTATCACCGCTACAAGGAAGACATCGGGCTGATGACGGATCTGGGCCTGACGATCTACCGGTTCTCGATTGCGTGGCCGCGGATTTTTCCTACGGGGACCGGTGCGCGCAATCCCAAGGGCTTCGACTTTTACGATCGCATGCTGGACACGCTGCTGGAGGCCAAGATTGCGCCTTACTGCACGCTGTACCACTGGGATCTGCCGCAGGCCTTGCAGGACAAGGGCGGCTGGCAGAACCGCGATACCGCGAAGGCGTTTGCTGAGTATGCGGGCGTGGTGGCGGAGCATTTGTCCGACCGTGTGAAGAACTTTATGACGGTGAATGAGCTGAGCAGTTTTGTGAATGCCGGGTATGGCAGCGGCGAGCACGCGCCGGGATTGAAGCTGGACAGAAAAGGGCTGGCGCAGGTGGCGCACTATGCAGTGCTGGGGCATGGACTGGCGGTGAAGGCGATCCGCGCGCATGCCAAGGGGCCGGTGAAGATCGGCTTTGCGGACAACCTGACGGCGGCGACGCCGGTGATCGAGACGGCGGAGCACATCGCGGCGGCGAAGAAGGCGATCCGCGAAGAGAATGCGATGTTCGGCACGGTGATTCGCGAGGGCAAGTACACAGACGCGTATCTGAAGCGGCTGGGCGCGGATGCGCCGCAGTTCACGGCCGAAGAGTTGAAGACGATCGGAAGTCCGATCGACTTTACCGGGTTGAATATCTACACGGGGTCGTTTGTCCGCGCGGACGCGTCGTCGGAGCTGGGCTACGCGATGGTGAAGGCGCCGGCGTCGTATCCGCATATGTATAGCGAGTGGCTGACGGTGGAGCCGGAGGCGTTGTACTGGGCACCGAAGCTGGTCTCAGAGTTATGGAGCGCGGAGCAGGGCGCGAAGGAGCTGTACATCACGGAGAATGGATGCTCGTCGGCGGATGTTCTGACGCCGGATGGGCACGTGTATGACTCGGATCGGATTATGTATCTGCGGAACTACATGACGCAGCTGCATCGTGCAGTCAGCGAAGGCGTGCCGGTAAAGGGATATTTCCTGTGGAGTTTGCTGGATAATTTCGAATGGGCGGATGGATACGAGAAGCGATTTGGAATCACTTATGTGGATTTTCAGACGCAGAAGCGGACGCCTAAGTTGAGCTCGAGTTATTACAAGGAAGTTATTCGGCGGAATGGGTTGGCTTGAGGGATAAGATGGCTTGCTTCACCTCTGAAAGTGTTCGATAAGAGAACCCTTTCTGGCGAAGATGATTAACCTACCCTTGATGGTCTCGCTCTTCGCGCGCCCGCAGGTATTTTCCGTGACCGCGCCTTCTTGCATTATCTTCCCAACAGAGATGTAAGGGTTGATACCTTTTCCGATTTTCCGGCAAGTGATCCACCACTCTGTCGCTGCAAATACCTGTGCTGCTGGGTCAAGATCCGCGTTGACGTTGCCCTCCACGTCTGTTCGATATTCAGTGGCATCTCTTACGCCTTTCACTTGGACTGATACCTTCTCGTTAGCTACAGGCTTGCCGTTCTTGGCGTTCAGGACGCGAATTTGGACGTTTGATGCTAAGGCGTTCTGTAAGAGAAGAAGAAATATCGACGCGAGCAAAATAAGTTTGCCAAGACTAGTCATTGGCGACGAGCATATGCGCAACCTGTAGGTAAGACAATGTCCTGGCAAGCGCCGAGCTTCCTGAAATCAAAGTAGCTCCTCTCGCTTTTCGGTCGGGATGACGAGTCAGGGGCGGTGCTCCGAGCTAAGAGCTATGGCCGTTGCAGTTGAACACGCCCATGAATTTGATCCATGGGCCTACTGAATCGTGGTATTGGTGGGCCATCACTCTTGAGATTTGATGGAGGTGGGTGAGGTCGTGGGCGGCCCAGGTTGCGAGTAGCTCTGAGAGTGTGACGACACCGAGCGTGGGATGTTGTCCGCGCCGCTTGAGGTCTTTCGGTTGCAGGTTGAGGGCGCGCAGCTGATCGAGATTTTCTGAACGGTGGCGGGCGAACTCGTCCAGCAACTGACCCAGCGATTTGTTTTGAGTTATGCGTCTGAAGCCTTCGCGGTCGAAGCGCTCAAAGGACTTGCTCTCGCCGAATTGCAGGATGATTTTTGCTCGGGGGATCCAGTCGGTGTGTTCGCCGTCGATCAGGTGGCCGACGATGTCGAAGGGGCTCCAGGTGTTTTCACCTTCGTTGCGATGGGTCCATGTTTCCGGGAGGCCGCGCAGGAGTGCGTCGAGAGCGGCGGGCGTGCGGGCGAGGAGGGCGATGGTGTCTTGCGTGTTGTGTTCCATGAGGATCGATTCCTAGAGAATAGCTTCGAGACTCTGGATTCTATTTGTTCGACAAAGAGGCGCGAAACGCTATTCGGGCGCCGTGCGATCCGGTTGATAGAGCCGGTCGAGCGATCTGCGCAGCAGCGGGTAGCAGTTGCATGCGGCCTTTTCGAGGTGGTGGCGATCGAGGATGGTGATCCTGCCGCGCTGGTGGCGAAGCAGGCCCTTGCGCTCCATGATGCTCAGGATCCCGTTGATGGTGGTGCGACGCGCGCCGATCATCTGGCCGAGGAATTCCTGGGTGATTTCGATGGTGTCCTTGTCGACGCGGTCGCGGATCATGAGCAGCCAACGTGCGAGCCGCGGCTCGGATTCGTGCAGCTTGTTGCAGGCGGCTACCTGACTCAGCACGAGGCTTTGCGCCTGCACTAATTCAAGAACACGATTGCGGATCTGCTCCTCTGCTTTGAAGCACTCCCGCAGCACGGGGAGCGAAACGCGATAGCCGGAGCCGGGCACCTGCATGAAGCATTCGTTGATGGGCGCGATGGGGCCGATGATGTGGAATGCGCCGACCACACCCTCATTCCCGACAAGGCCTACCTCCGTGGATTCGCCGTTTGCGAGTCCGGCGACCATGGAGGCGATACCTCCGGTGAGGAAATAACAAAACTGCGGCATCTCATCGGGCCAATAGAGCTGCGTGCGGACAGGAAGCGCCACGTGTTTCAAAGAGGGGAGAAGCTGCTCGCGAGAACGAGCCGAGATTGCATCGAGTAATCGATTGCCCGTCGCCTTCGCCATGTCAGTCCTGTGCTTCACGAATCGCAGAGGACCAGCGCAAACCACCTGACGTTGCGCCTCTGAGAGAGGGAAAGATCAACAAATGTATTTACGTGCCGGAACTATATGCCCAAGGCTCGGTGCGCATCTGCCTTGCAAGGGGCAGACAAGAGCCGGCAACTGTGGCAACATTTCTGCCCCATCCTTTGTCGTTGTGTCTGGTGCCGGACAGTAGGGGGATGGCATCCCGTCCATACTGGGCCGATATTCACCCGGGCTGATGTCTGTTCTTTTACGGAGATGACCTTTGCACACGCCCGCAGCCGTGGTTTTTTACGGTCATGATGAGTTGTTGCTGATGACTCGCCGCCGGATTCTCGAGGGAGCCGGTTTTCGGGCAGATGTTACGTCTGAGGTGAAGGAGATTCCGCGGCTGGTCCGCGAGCTTCCGGCAGACCTGGTTGTCCTGTGTCACAGCCTAACCCGCATGGAATGCGTATTGGCGGGCATGATCGCCCGGAATCATCGACCCGAGGTGCAGATGCTGCTGCTGGCGTCGGACGGCTTCTTTCGAGAACGCGATACCTCGATGAGCGAGGTTGCCGATGAGATCCTCACCCTGTCTCTGGAACCGGAGAGGCTGGTGGACAAGGTGAGATCGATGCTCGATGAGCGGCCACAGGGCAAGCTGGTCGTTTTTTCCGAGGAAGGGCGGATGCGAGGAAGCGATCTCGTCCGGACAAGCTGAGGAATGCACCGTCCTCCGGCACGTACCGGAACGGGCAGCTCCCCTGAGAATGTGGCCCCGTCCCGCCCCGGGAATGGGGCCACATTTTTGCTCGAAGGATTGCTTCGCGACCTGGATTGCAGGACCCACATCTCAAAAGCGAGATGTGGGGCACCCGTTTTGTGGCACAGCCGAGTTAGTCAGCTCTTCTGGGCTTTGGCGAAGCGCTCGTTGACTTTGTCCCAGTTGACGGTGTTCCACCAGGCCTTGAGGTAGTCGGGGCGCTTGTTCTGGTACTTGAGGTAGTAGGCGTGCTCCCATACGTCGTTGCCTAATACGGGATATTTGCCATCGGTGATGGGGTTGTCCTGGTTGGGCGTGGTGACGATGGAGAGCTTGCCGCCGCTCCACACCAACCATCCCCAGCCGCTGCCGAACTGCGCGGCGGTTTTTTCTTCGAATTGTGTCTTGAAGTCGTTGAAGCTGCCGAAGTCTTTCTTGATCTGGTCGGCGATAGGGCCGGTGGGATCGCCGCCACCCTTGGGCTTCATGATCTCCCAGAACATGGAGTGGTTGAGGTGGCCGCCGCCGTTGTTGCGGACGACGGCGCGCACGTCTTCGGGGACCTTGGATAGATTTTTGATGATTTCTTCGGGGGTCTGCTTGCCGAGATCGGGATGCTTTTCGACCGCGCCGTTGAGCTTAGCGACGTAGGCGGCGTGGTGCTTGTCGTGATGGAGCTTCATGGTGGCTTCGTCGATGTGCGGCTCGAGCGCGGCGTAGTCGTAGGGCAGTGGTGGAACTTCGAAAGCCAAAGCGTGTCCTCCTAGTTGGGACCGGGTTTGAAAAACCAGGTGGTTGGGCCGGAGAAATGCGGCCGGGATACGACTCGTCATTGCCTTGTCCGGCTCCGAGTAGATCGAACAGCAGGGGAAGGGAGACGGCCAGGCATACAGATTCTGTATACACAAGTATGGATGCAGCATGGGGCCGCGGGGTTCCATGGGCGGGGCCGGGCTGGAAGGATGTGAGATTCGGTGCGAGTCTAATGGTCGCGGCGCAGGGGCTGCACCGCGGCTGCACCGATGCAGGTTTCGTGCGAGTCTAAGGCGCGGCTGGCGCCGCGGCACGGAGAACCACCATGGCTGCACCGATGTAGGTTTCGTGCGAGTCTAAGGCGCGGCTAACGCCGCGGCACGGAGAACCACCATGGCTGCACCGATGCAGGTTTCGTGCGAGTCTAAAGAGGAGTAGCACGTTCCGTTTGGCCAAACCACGCATAACCCGACGACAATTGCTGCGCGAGGCTGGCGCGGCCAGCATGCTCGCCCTGAGCGCACCCGCGGCGATGGCGGACGCGCTGCAGAACCAGCCGACGGCACCGGCGGCCAGCCAGGCGCCGAAGCCGCAGCAGCAGGCGGCGGAGCAATACCGGCATCCGCCGGGCGAGTTCATCAACCGCCCGCTGACCCAGGTGCCGAAGGCGGCCGAGGATCTGCTGGACGACATGGAGGGGCGCAACTGCGACTTCTTCTTCAACGAGGTGCATCCGAAGACGGGGCTGGTGCGGGACCGGGCGCCGTCGAATGGGCGCTCGCTGAGCCGTGCGGCGTCGATTGCCTCGACCGGCTTCGGGCTGAGCGCGCTGTGCGTTGCCCACAAGCGGCACTATCTGCGGCCGCTGGACTGCGAGCAGCGGGTGGAGAAGACGCTGTCCTACCTGCTGAACGAGTGCCCGCACGAACACGGATTTCTGTATCACTTTATCGACATCGAGAGCGGCAAGCGGATGTTCGGCTCGGAGCTTTCGTCGATCGACACCTCCCTGCTGCTGTGCGGCATTCTGCACTGCCGGACGTATTTCGAGGGCAACCGGCGCATCGAGAACCTGGCGACGACGCTGTACCGGCGGGTGGACTGGCAGTGGATGCTGAACGGCGGCGACACGCTGTCCATGGGCTGGCTGCCGGAGCAGGGATTTCTGAAGCATCGCTGGGATATTTACGCCGAGCTGACGACGATGTACCTGCTGGCGATCGCATCGCCGACACATCCGATAACAGCGGCCAGCTGGGAGGCGCTGCAGCGGCCGATCGTGCCCTATGGCGGCATTGATTACATCACCGGCGTGGCGCCGCTGTTCATCCACCAGTATCCGCAGGCCTGGGTGGACTATCGCGACATTCGCGACAAGCACGCGAACTATTTCACGAATTCGATTGCGGCGACGCGGGCCCACCAGCTTTGGTGCCTGGTGCAGGGGCAGAAGTTCCCCTGGATCGACGAGAACCTGTGGGGGATCTCGGCCTCGGACTCACGGCAGGGGTACCGCGTGTGGGGTGGGCCGCCCACGATGGGGGATCCGGATGGCACGCTGGTGCCGTGCGCGTGTGCGGGCTCGGTGGTGTTTCTGCCGGCGGAATGCTCGCATGTGCTGCTGACGATGCGCGACCGCTACAAAGAGCGGGTGTACCAGCGGTACGGATTTGTCGATGCCTTTCAGCCCACGGCGGGGTGGTTTGGCGAGGACGTGATCGGGATCGATGTGGGGATCGGATTGTTGATGGCGGAGAATCTGCGGACCGGGTCGGTTTGGGAGTCGTTCATGAAGAACCGAGAGATCCAGCACGCGATGCGGGAGTGCAGCTTCCGGCCGGATCCGGATGCGAATACGCAGGTGTTGTAGGTGCTTGCCGCACGGGCGGGCGCGCCTTTAGCGCGTTCTGTCGGGTTCGCTCCCTTTGGTCGCTCACGTCTGGTTTCGTGGGTGCCTGACTGAATCCCATGTCCCAGCACAGGGATGTAGGCCCGATTGGTGGCGTTGCGCTGTCGAACAGGAGGTCCCCTTCGACAAGCTCAGGGCAGGCTCTTCATTTTGCTCCGGTCGGGATGACGAATCAGTTGGTGCCGACGGTTTTGTATCCGGAGGTGGCAGTGCTGAGTCTTAAGCGCATTGTGAATTTTTCTGTGTAGCTCTTGTGGAGCGCGCCGCACGGCGTGAGGATGTCCGGGGCGGGGAGAGGCGAGTGGCTGAAGCACATGGGATGTACCGGTGGCTCGATGGGCACGGCGAGGCGCCGGGTGCGCCGGGGCTCGAGCCGCGGTGGACGTCGAGCGAGAAGTCGGTTGTAGGGACGGCGTATTCGACCTCGAGCAAGGTATGGTGGACGACCTCGCACGGGACGATCAACGAGATCTATAACCCGACCATC
>DASXGY010000069.1:0-2277 GCA_036488835.1 Acidobacteriaceae bacterium | reverse complement strand
GAATTCGCCCATCTTGGTGTCGAAGTATGCGGCCGCCGGTTCCACCTTTGCGTCCGGCAGTTCGGCGGGCGATGGCGCCGCATAGCAGTAGAAGGCCGCTTCGCCGTAGCCGCCATTGCCGGGCCAGAAGCCGGCACTGATCACTTCGTCCGAGTAGGCTTCGCGCGTGATGGCGTCGGCGCCGGGGCGCTCCGGCGCGCGCCTGCCGGAGAAGCGCGTTACTGCAAGATCGAAGCTGCCCCAGAAGAAATTCACGGGACTGATCTTGCCGACGAAGCCGGAGGAGAATTTCTGGAAGATCTGATCCGCGCTTACCAGCACGCGCCAGAAGCGATGCGCGTACTCCGGATCGTAGGAGCCGTGCTTCGTATCCAGATCGAAGCGGATGGGATCTTTGATCTCCACCGGCATGGGATGAATGCGTGCATCGACTCCCAGAACCGTGAGGCATTGCTGAAATTCGAGATAGAACTCGGCCACCGTTTGCGGCCGCAGCGGGATGGATAACGCCGCGCCGGTACTGAGCCGGAAGTGCAGTTCGTGGCTGACGAAGTCGAACTCGATGTCCAGCATTTCGCTGGCGGTGGGCATCGCGGAGGTGCTCAGTCCGCGAGCGCTGACGTAGAGCGCCACGTTCCACCAATGCGCCTGCATCGGACTGAGGGCGAGTCGTACCTTGCCGACGATCTGCGTCCACATGTGCAGCGTGGAGGCAGTGGCCTGCCATGCGGACCAGTCCAGCTCCGGCCATGGATTCGATTCTGCGGACATGCTTGTACCTCAGAGGGAACGAGGCTATGTTCGCTGAAACGTTAGTCTGACGGCAAGCCTGCGGGTACTAAAAGAGTGTCCGCAGCCGCGCGAGAATCGCATCTGAAGCCGCCGGCATGGGGCCGGGCAGGGTGCAGCCACTGGCGTTTTCGTGGCCTCCGCCGCCGAGGCTTTCAGCCACGGCCGCAACGTTTACCGCGCCTTTGCTGCGCAGGCTGAGCCGTACGCGGTGATCGGGCAGCTCACGCAGGAAGACCGCAACCTCCACGCCGGCGATGCCGATGGCGTAGTTCACAATGCCTTCGCAGTCCTCTTCGGCGGCGTGGGTGCGCTCCATGTCCGATGTTGTGACCCAGAGCCACGCAATGCGGCCGTCGCGCCGAAGATTGGCCAGCGCCGCACCCAGCAGCAGCATCTTCGACATGGGGTTGGAGAAGTAAACATCCTGCGCGATGCGGGCGGGGGAAGCGCCGAGGCTTACCAGCTCATGGGCCAGTGAGAAGGTGTGCGTATCCGTGCCTTCGTAGCAGAACGATCCGGTATCGGTGAGCACGGCCATGTAGAGGCAGGTGGCCATCTCCGGCGTGATGCGCACCTCCGCCGCGCGGGCGAGGGTGAAGACCAGTTCGGCAACGGCGCAGGCATCGGTGTCGATCCAGTTGAGGTGCGCGAAGTGACGACCGCTGGTGTGGTGATCGATGTTGATGAGGCGACGTCCTTCGAGGCCTTTGAGACGGCTGCGCTCGATGCCATCGCACTCCAGCAGGATGACGAGATCGAAGTCGCCCTCCACCCGCTGCCAATGGTGAATGCTCTGTGCGCATGGCAGCCAGCGATAGATGAGTGGCACGCGGTCGCTGAAAGCCATCGTCGCCGGCTTGCCCAGCTGTTCCAGCATCATGCCGCAGGCCAGGACCGCACCCACGGCGTCGCCATCCGGACGCGCATGCGCGGTCACCAGGATGCTGTGCGCGTCCTGGATCGCCTGGAGGATGGGACCGATTGCGGCATCGCGGCGATGGTTATACGCAGCGCCTCGTCCGCGCCTCCCGCCGTCTTCCAGGCGAGAGTCCGGAAGAGCGCCGACCAGCGCTGGATCGAGCTGCCGCGACATGGAGGCAGACTGCTTCATGCGCCTTTGCCGGCCTCCGAAGGAGGTGCGGGTGTCTGCTGCGAGGAACTGCTGCCTTTACGGCGTCGCCGGCGGCCCAGCAGCTCGTCGATGCGGGCGGTCATCCGGTCCGTCCGATCGAGGTGAAAGGTAAGCTCCGGCACATGACGGACGCCCATGCGCTCCAGCAACTCATGCCGAATGAAGCCGCGCGCCGAGGCCAGCGCTTCCAGCATCGGCTCCTCGTCTTCGGCGGGGCCGTCGTTGGCGACGTAGACCCGCGCGGACTTGCCGCCGACGTTCAGCACCACCTCTGTCACGTGCGCGGACCCAATGCGCGGATCGGAGAGCTCTCCCTGGATCATGGTGCTGATCTCGTCGCGCAGGGTCTCGGC
>DASXGY010000044.1:0-4518 GCA_036488835.1 Acidobacteriaceae bacterium | reverse complement strand
CTTAGCCGCCACCGCCTGCACATATTTCGCGTAGTGCCACGCCATGAAGATCTCATCCGCGCGCGGCGAATCGCCAAAGACCTCTGTCCACGTGCCGCTCGTCTTTGCGCCATGTTCCTCCCACAACGAGCGCAGCTCAGGATTCAGCGATAGGTGGTGCTGGTCGAGAGAGCGCAGCAAATCTCCGGGCACCGCGCCGGCAAACGCGCGATTCGCCACATCGGAGTGGTCTCGTGTGCTGTCCAACACGCCCACCTCGTTCTCCACCTGCATCATCAGCACGGTATGGTCGTGCGCATCCACCTCGCGCAGATGCTGCATCAGCGCCGCGAATGCGCGTCCGTCCGCGGCCTGTGTTTCCCCGCCAAATGTGCTCAGGATATTCACCGGCCTGCCATCCTCGACTACGCGAGGAAAGCGCTTCGCGTCCTCTTTCACCCAGACCGGCGGATAACTCGACATCCCGTTCTTCCATGAGGCCAGCCATAGAAACACAAGGCGCAGATGCCGCTTGCGCGCACTGGCCAGCAATCCATCCACCAGCGTGAAGTCGAATTTGCCCTCGGTCGGTTCAACCAGCTCCCAACTCACCGGCGTCAGCACAGTGTTCACGCCCATCGCCGCCAGGCGCGGCCACTCCGGGTCCATATACGCCAGGCTGGATGAGCTGGAGTTATGTATCTCCGCTCCCAGCATCAGATATGGTTGGCCATCTACGATGAGCTGCGTTGCCTCGCCATGCTTTGCCAAATGCGGGGCACCGGCATCCTGCGCGCGGGCTGTCACTGCGCAACCAGCCAGCGTAAGCACGGAAAGAGATAGCGTAAGAAAACGGTATTTCATGGCACCAGCGAATCTACCACCTCGCTCGCCGCCCGGCAGAGCATGCTTTCGATCCCGCGGCCCGTCGTGTTACCCTCCACTTACACATGAACCATCTCGCCCAGCCCGCGTCTTGTTGTTGTTGGCGCTAGCCTGTTTTTCTCGCTAGCCCGTTGTTGTCGTTGCTAGATAGACACGCGCCGCTCTCCGGCTTGAGATGGTATCCCCGTTAACTTTGCGATCCTGAACGTAACTGAAGGTGGAGTGAAGCACCTGCTGTACCTTCCGTTTCCGATCGGCGCATAGCGTCGCTCAACCAAACGCATAGCTCGAAGAACTATATGTATCTCGCCTCTCCATTCCAAAGCTGTTGTCGCGCCGCCGCATGTTGCGCCTGTTGTTGTCGCCGGGCGCATCGGGAGCGCCGCATCTAGTCGCACTGCAAGCGCCGCTCCTCCTCAGCAACGTGGTTTCAGCACGTGATCTTGGAGAACCAGAGAGCCATGCGCTTCATCGCACAACCGGTCATCGCCGGCATCTTCGCAGCACTTGTCTTTACCGTCGCACCTGCATACGCGCAGGTCGTGGGCGGATCGATCGGCGGCACCATCACCGACGCATCCGGCGCCGCCATTCCCGGCGCCACTGTCGTGATCCGCAACCAGGAGACCGGTAGCCAACGTCAGCTCATCACCAACGGCGAGGGTCTCTACAGCGCGCCATCCATCCCGGTCGGCCGCTACTCCGTCTCTGCAACGCGGGACGCATTCGCCACCCAGCAGCGCGACGGCATCGTCGTCACCGTCGGCCAATCGGTCCGCGTCAATGTCGCACTCTCCGCCAGTTCCGTAAGTCAAAATGTCGAAGTCACAGACAAGCCCGCGCCCGTCGATCTCACTACGCAGCAGACCAGCGGCCTCGTCGACGAGCGCCAGGTAAAAAATCTTCCGCTCAATGGCCGCTCTTACGACCAGCTCCTCACTCTCAACCCCGGCACCGTGAACTACACCGCACAGCGCTCCGGCAGCGTCGGGACATCGAACTCGTCAGTCGGCAACATGTTCTCCGTCTCCGGCCGCCGCCCCCAGGACAATCTCTATTTGCTCAATGGCGTCGAGTACACCGGCGCGTCGCTCATCAACGTCACGCCCGGCGGCACCAGCGGCCAGTTGCTCGGCGTCGATGCCGTGCGCGAGTTCAACGTTTCCAGCGACACCTACTCCGCTGCCTTCGGCAAACGCCAGGGTGCGCAGATCAGCATCGTTACCGCCAGCGGCTCCAATCAGGTGCATGGCGCCGCCTACGAATTCCTGCGCAACAGCGCGCTCGATGCCCGCAATTATTTCGATCAGCAGAAGATCTCTGAGTTCCAGCGCAACAACTTCGGCGGTTCGCTCGGCGGCCCCATCCGTCGCGACAAGGTATTCCTCTTCGGAAACTATGAAGGTTACAGACAGAATCTCGGCCTCAGCAACGTCGCGCTCGTCCCCGACGCGAACGCGCGTCAGGGCCTGCTGCCCACCGGCCCCGGCGGTTCACTCGTCCATGTCGGCCTCGCCCCCGGCGTCGCCAATCTGTTGCAGCTCTGGCCCACGCCCAACGGCGCCGAGCTCACCGATCCATCCACCGGCCGGCCCACCGGCATCGCGCGCGCCTTCAGCAATCCCAAGCAGACCATCCGCGAAGACTTCGGCACCGCGCGCGCTGACTACAACCTCGGCCCAAAGGACCTGCTCTTCGGCGTCTACACCATCGACGACTCCGTTGCGCACACCCCCACCGCCAATCCCTTCGCCGTCATCGACGAGACACTGCGCGAGCAGGTCGCCAGCATCGAGGAGCAGCACATCTTCTCTTCGCGTCTGCTCAATACGGCGCGCTTCGGCTTCTCTCGTGCGTCGTTCTACTTCCTCGGCAGCTCCACCGTCGATGTCCCCGGCTTCATCAGCGGCCGCCCGGTGGGCGCCATCGTCATCTCCGGTTCAACCGCTTCCAATGGCGCATCGCAGATCACCGGCGCTGGCGGCAACGTCGGCAGCAACAACGCCGTCGCGCGCAATCTCTTCACCCTCGACGACCACATCTACTGGACCTTCGGCCGCCATCAGATCGAAATCGGCGGATGGCTGCAGCGCCTGCAGAGCAACGACAACCTCGCACAAAATCAGGACGGCCAGGCCTCCTTCGCCACTTTGCAAACATTCCTGCAGGGCTCCATCAAGACCTTCACCATCGTTCCCGCGCCCACGCCGCTCAACTGGCGCTCCTGGTTTGGTGCCGGCTATGTCGAAGATGTGTGGAAGGCAACGCCGCGGCTGGAGATCCGCGCTGGCCTGCGCGTCGAAAGCAGCAACGGATGGAATGAAGCCAACGGACGCGCCGCAAACTACCAGTTCACCAACGGCATCATCGACACCAACCCCGCTGTCGGCTCTTCCGCCCTCACTGACAATCGCGCAAAATTCCTGCCCCAGCCGCGCATCGGACTCGCATGGGATCCCTTTGGCAACGGCACCACCGCGGTGCGCGCCTCCTTCGGCGTCGAGCAGAGTCTGCTTGACAATCTGAACTATCGCCTCGATCAGACCGCGCCCTACAACGCAACGCTCAGCTACTCCGGCACCACGGTCTCCGATCCCGTCACCGGGAAGGGAACCGTATCGCCTTCGAGCGTGCAGACCGACATCGCAACGCCCAGCACGCTCGCCTGGACGCTGAAGCTCGAACAGCAGGTTGCCCCGCAGACCTCGCTCACTCTCGCCTACGTCGGCTCCCACAGCTATCACCAGATTCTCTCGCAGGATGAGAACGAGCCGGCCTTCGTCGTCTGCCCCTCCGCCGCATGCCCGGCATCGCTCGCCGCTGGCACCATCTACTACCCAACGACGACCAAGGCCAACCCCGCTCTCACCAACACCACGTCGTGGGTCTCCAGCGGCAATGCCAGCTACAACGCTCTCGAAGTCGACGTGCGCCGCTCCTACGCCAACGGTCTGCAATTCCGCGCCAACTACACCTGGTCGAAGAATCTCGACAACGGTTCTGCGTGGAACACCAGTGTCTCCGCCAACACGCCCGCCTTCGTCAGCGTTCCGCAGCGTCCCAATCTTGACTGGGGTCCCGCCGCCACGGACATACGCCATATCGCTTCGCTCAATGGATCCTGGGATCTGCCCTTCGGCCGCAACCGCCGCTTCGCTGCCAACGTCAACTCCGTCACCGACACCGCGATCTCCGGCTGGACGCTCTCCGCCATCTCCAATCTGCAATCCGGCTTTCCCTTCACCCCGCAGCTCGGCTACAACCCCACCGGCTCCGGCGACACGCGCAACCCCGTACGTCCGGACGTGAACCCGAACTTCCACGGCTCGCTCTACGCCGGCGGCTCAACCGCTGCGCGTGCAAACCAATTCTTCAACCCCGGGGCGTTCCTCGCTCCCGCCGCCGGCGCCGTCGGCAATCTGCGCCGCGACACGCTCACCGGCCCCGGCTTCACCGACCTCGACCTCTCGCTCGCCAAATCCACTACCATCCACGAGCGCGTGCGCGCACAGTTTCGCGCAGAGTTCTTCAACGTACTCAACCACACCAACCTGACGACGCCCAACCCGGTCGTCTTCAGCTCCGGCCCCCAGCAAAGCACCAGCGCCGCCACTAGCACGCAGGCTGCCGCGCTCAGTCCCACTGCAGGAGTCG
>DASXGY010000021.1:0-3453 GCA_036488835.1 Acidobacteriaceae bacterium | reverse complement strand
GTTCCTTAGCCCGCCCGGCGTCGTATAATTGTGGTTTGGCGGATACAGGATCCCTGCCGTTCCTTGCGGCTTGTGCTTTTCCCAGGCCGTCACGGATATTGCCATGCCCGAACACATCAAGAAAAAACTAGAAGAAGAGATCCGGCAGATGGAGCATGAGCTTCAGCATGAGCTGCCCCAGGAGATCAAGAAGGCTGCTGCGCTCGGCGACCTCAGTGAGAACGCTGAGTACCACATGGCCAAGCAGCGCCAGGAGTTTGTGAACGCGCGCCTCGGCCAGCTCAAGAAGCGCATGGCGGAACTCTCCCTGGTAAATCTCTCGAATATCCCCCATGACCGGATCGCCTTTGGGTCCACCGTCCGTGTCTTCGACACCACCAAGGATGAGGAGCTGGAATACAAGCTCGTGACCTCCGAAGAGTCCGACGTGAACAAGGGATTCATCTCCACTACTTCCCCCATTGGCCGCTCGCTCATTGGCAAGCAGGTGGGCGACACGGTCACGGTCGTGACCCCGAACGGCAAACGCGAGCTGGAAGTTCTAAAGCTCACCACCATCCACGACGAAGCCGCCCAGCGCGAGGCGAAGTGACCGCAAAAGGGGCAGCGTCTCGATGATGCGTGGAGGCGCATGGTAATGAGGAAGGCGGAGCCTGTGACCCTGACGGCGGAGCCAAGGATGCAGAGAAGCGGAGTCCCTGTCTGTGGAGTTCCTGTCTGGGAGACGCGCAGCGTATGACCTGGACTAGCGCCTTCGGACGCGGCTGCGGCGTCATCCTCCAGGCCATCGTCAATGGCCTCGCCCTCACCCGCATCTCGCCCAATGTCCTCACCTTCATCGGCCTGGTCATCAATACCGGCGCCGCCATCTTCTTCGGCTTCGCCAACAGCCACAATTACGTTCGCTTCTTCCTCTACGCGGGCCTGGTCATCATCGGCGCCGGCATCTTCGACATGGTCGATGGCCGCGTCGCCCGCCAGACCGATCAGGTCACCGTCTTCGGTGCATTCTTCGACTCCGTCATCGACCGCTACTCCGATGTCGTCCTCTTCCTGGGGCTGCTGGTCTTCTACGCGCGCGGCAACCGCTTCTTCTACGTGGTCCTCACCGCCTTCGTCATGATCACCTCGCTGATGGTCAGCTACACCCGCGCCCGCTCCGAGGCCCTCATCGGCTCCTGCAAGGTTGGTTTCATGGAGCGCCCGGAGCGCGTCGTGCTCATTATCCTGGGCGCATTATTCGAGCGCTGGGACGCCATGGCTCCGGCCCTCTGGGTGCTGGCCGTGCTCTCCACCATCACTGTCATTCACCGCATCTCCTACACCTACACCATGGCCAAGGGCCTCGCGCTCGACGAGCGCGCAAGCGTCAGTCGCGCCCTGGCAAATGAAGCCCGATCTACGCCGATCCGCCAGCCCGCCAGCCCCGGCCCCGTCTCCGGCACCGCCTCGGTGAGCGCCGCAGAGCAGCACGAACTCCTCTCTGCCCCCAACGCCCCCCGCGCCTAGCCTTCTCCCTGCAGTTGTCATCCAGCGAGGAGCGCCGCAGGCGCGCAGTGACCGGATCTGCTGTTCTCACAAATTTCAGAGTTCAGAGCCGTGTCATCCTGAGCGAAGCGAAGGATCTGCAGTTCGTCCGCATTGCCCATCAGCAGGTGCCCACATTTCGAAGAGATGTGTCCTCATTCCGTCCGTAACGCCTGCATCGGATCGATCGACACTGCCCGCCGCGCCGGCAGCATAGCCGCAAGCAAGCCAATCAGCACCAACGCGAGCACCGCCGTCAGGAAGACCCCAGGACTGCCCGGCTGCACTTCAAAGAGAAAGCTGCGAATGGATCGCGCTGCGAAGAACGCCGCCACTCCGCCAATGACCACTCCGACCGCAAGCAACATGGCGACCTGCCGCATCACCAGTACAAAGACGCGCATCCGTGGAGCGCCAAGAGCCATCCGCACGCCAATCTCCCTGGTACGCTGCGTCACACTCCACGCCAGCAGTCCATAAATGCCGATGCCGCTCAGCAGCAGACCCAGCACGGCAAAAAACCCGGAGAGTGCGGATAGTAGCTGCTCCCGAGCGATCGAATCGTTATAGACATCGGTAAACCGCACGGTATCGCTCAACGGCGCCGTGGGCGCCACCTCGTCGATCACCGTGCGCTGCGCTGCCTCGGCCGCCGCCGCTGTGCGCGCGTGCATCGCCAGGAACAGTCCTCCCAGTCTCGGACCCAGGCGCGCCGAAATTGGCAGATACACGATCGGGGACTTCTCCTGCACCAGCGTGAAATACTTCGAGTCCTTCACGATCCCCACCACCTGGCATATGTGCTGACTCTGGCCGGGATCGCCAAACTCGTTCGGCATCTGGCGAAGCATCTGGCCCATCGCGTTTTGCTTCGGAAAGAGGCGAGCCGCTGCCGCCTGATTCAAAATGCAGGAGTCTGCGTCTGTCTCGTCGTTGCGCAGATCGCGCCCGGTTACAAACGGCGTCCCTACTGTCTCGAAAAATCCCCTCCCTACCGCATTCGTAAATATCCCGAGCGCTTGGGCCTTCGGGCCAGCGTCGGCGGCCACGAACCTGCCGCCATCACCCATGTCAAACAGCGGAGGAACCTCCCCCACGCTGGCCGAAATTATCCCCGGCATGCTGTTCATCCGCGTGGTCATGCGGCGATAGAGCGGCAGCAGCGCCTCGCCCTTCTGCGGGATGCGGTTGAAATCGGTGATGTAGAAATAGACGTCCTTGGTTCTATAGCCGGAGTCGTCCGTGCGCAGGTGCATCACCGTCGAGCCGAGCAGCGCAGCCACCACCACCAGAACCAGCGACAGCGCCACCTGGAAGGGAACGAAGAACCGCCGCGCGACTGAACTCCCCTTGACCACGCGCGCCTGTGTCCCGCGCAGCCCGGCCTCCACGCTGGTGTGCCCGGCGGCCCACGCCGGCGCCATGCCGAAGAGCAGCGCGCACAGCACCGCGCACGCCGCAGTGACCGACAAGACCGTCACATCCGGACTCATGGAAAGCGAGATCTTCGCTCCCTGCTGCGCACTGCCCAGCAGATGCACCAGCCAGGGCCCGGCCAGCCACGCCAGCGCCACGCCCGCCACCGCGCCGGGCAAGGCCAGCATCAGGCTCTCCACAAAGAGCTGTCGCATCAGTCGAGAGCGCGCAGCTCCCAGTGCCGCGCGGATGGCAAACTCCTGCTGCCGCGCCGCGGCGCGTGCCAGAAAAAGCCCGGAGAGGTTCGCGCAGCAGATCAGCAGCACCACCAGCACCAGCATCTGTAACAACACCAGTGGCTTCGCATACTCCTGCTGCAGTTGGCTCCAGCCGCTGTTCCCCCGCCGTACCGCCAGCCGCGCCTTCTGCACCCCGGGCGCCTTCTGCAGTCGAGGCGACAGCACCTCGCGCCTTAGCGAGGGAAAGATCGCGGTCATCTCCGCCTGCGCC
>DASXGY010000013.1:0-5888 GCA_036488835.1 Acidobacteriaceae bacterium | reverse complement strand
GCGGAGGGCGATGCGCGCGGCCTCTTCGGTGGGCAGGGCGAGGGCTTCGTCGTAGCCGTTGGTGTGCAGCGACTGCGTGCCGCCGAGGACGGCGGCCATGGCCTGGACGGCGGTGCGGGTGATGTTGTTCTCCGGCTGCTGTGCGGTGAGTGTGGAGCCGGCGGTTTGGGTATGGAAGCGCAGCATCCAGGAGCGCGGATTTTTGGCGTGAAAATGTTCGCGCATGACGCGAGCCCAGAGGCGGCGGGCGGCGCGGAATTTGGCGACCTCTTCGATGAAGTCGTTGTGCGCGTTAAAGAAAAAAGATAAGCGCGGGGCGAAGCTGTCTACATCGAGGCCCGAGTCGATAGCGGCCTGGACGTAGGTCATGCCGTTGGCGAGGGTGAAGGCGACCTCCTGCGCGGCGGTCGAGCCGGCCTCGCGCATGTGGTAGCCGGAGATGGAGATGGTGTTCCACTCGGGGACTTCGGCGGCGGCCCAGGCGAACATGTCGGTGATGATGCGCATGGCGTGGGGCACGGGATAGATGTAGGTGCCGCGGGCGATGTATTCCTTGAGGATGTCGTTCTGGACGGTGCCGCTGAGCTTCTGGATGTCGGCGCCGGAGCGGCGGGCAGCGGCGACGTAGAGCGCGAGCAGGATGGAGGCGGTCGCGTTGATGGTCATCGAGGTGGAGATGGTGTCGAGCGGGATGCCGGCAAAGAGACGCTCCATGTCTTCGATGGAGTCGATGGCGACGCCGACCTTGCCGACTTCGCCGATGGCCATGGGGTCGTCGGAGTCGTAGCCGATCTGGGTAGGGAGATCGAAGGCCACCGACAGACCTGATGTTCCGTGCGCGAGGAGAAATTTGTAGCGGCGGTTGGATTCCTCGGCGTCGCCCATGCCGGCGTATTGACGCATGGTCCAGAGGCGACCGCGGTACATGGTGGGCTGGATGCCGCGGGTGTAGGGGTATTGGCCGGGGTAGCTGAGGTCCTTTTCCGGATCGAAGCTGGTGGCGAGATCTTCTTTTGTCCAGAATGCCTTGTCGGTGGTGTGGTTGTCCTTCTTGTCGCTCATCGTGACCTCTTGCGACCGCGACGTGCGGCTTTCACGAAGGAGCTGACGCAGAAGTAGAGGAAGATGAGGGTGACGACGGCGTAGAGAAGGAACTGCGGGTGGTGCGGGCCGTGCAGGGCGCTGCTGCGAGTGTTCCAGGCGTTCTGGCCGAAGAAGAGCGCGAAGAGGGCGAAGAAGAGGCCGGTGATCTCGAGCCAGAGGGTGGCCGAGACGTGCTTGACGGGGCCGAGGAAGGCCTGGCCGAAGCGGCGCGTGCCTTCCCCTACGCGGCGGGCTGGCTCGACGAGATTTTTTCTGGGAGCGGACGGCGGCGGCGGCGTGGCCGGGCGCGGCGCCTTGTCGGGCTGGCGATTCTCGGGCTGCGGAGTGGATGCGGGTGCGTTGTTGGCCTGGGCGGCGCGCTCTTTAACCATGCGCGAGGCGACACGGACGCCGATGCCGAGTTTGCGTCCGAAGCGGTTCGGCTCCATGGAGTAAGTGTAATGCTGGCGGGAGTGGCCGTCCGGGGAGTGCGCCTGGGGCGCGGGTTGAGGGTTGCTCCCTCGGGTCACTTCGAAGGCAGTGCAGGAGAGCGAACTTTGTGTCGCGACGCGATGAGCGACACGGGAGCAATCCTGCGTTTCTGCATTGACACCGCTTGATGGCGAGCGAATAATCCGTCCGCACGAAATCCGGAATTGTGGGGGAGAGGTTATGCGGCGCTTGCTGGCTCAGGTGGTGGTGTTTGCGTTGTTCGCGGTGGCGCTGGTCTCGGGGGCGACGGCGCAGAAGATCGACAAGATCGTGTTCTTTGGCGACAGCCTGACGGACTCGGGAAACAACTTCATCCTTACCGGACAGAGCACGACGATTCCGTTCCCGCTGACGCCGGCTGCATATTCCTATAACATTGGCGGCCATCAATATAGCAATGGGATGGTGTGGTCGCAGGATCTGGCGAATGTCCTGGGTCTGCCGCACAGCGGGTTCCCCCGCTGGCAGCCCCCGTTTCAGCAACCCTCTATTAATACTAACTATGCGGTGGGAGAAGCGCGGAGCCGCCCCCATGCGCCTGAATTCTTGATTTCTGATCTGACGCAGCAGGTTCAACTTTTCATCACCGACTACAGCGGGACGGTGCCTCCGAATACGCTGATCGCAATCTGGATCGGCGCGAACGATCTTGAGGACGCACTCGATGCGCTGAAAACAGATCCAAGCGGCGGTAGCAGCGAGGTCATTCTTCAAGAGGCGACCGCAGCCGTCCTCGCGAACCTGCAGGATCTGTATCAACATGGGGCGCGCATGTTCCTGATCGCGAATATTCCCGATCTGAGCAAGACACCCTATGTGCGATTTCTTGGGCTGACTGATCCAACCATTCCGACGATTGCTTCCCAGATGACGAACGAGTTCAATACTGCGCTTGAGTCGGTGGCATCAGGATTCAGCGCGTCGCCTGGATTGCAATATTTCCGCTTGTTCGATGCTAATGCGCTGCTCAATCTTGTGATCTCTTCGCCGGGTAAATTTCATCTGCTTGATGCAATCGATCGCTGCACGGTGCCGTTGGTGAAATCGGATGCGATCTGCAGTATGCCTGACAGCTATCTCTTCTGGGATGCGACGCATCCGACGACGGCCGGTCACCGCCTGATAGCAGGCGCCGTTTTTGATTTGCTGCCACCTCAGCCAGGCAAAGGCAAAGCCAAGGGCCACCACTGATCACCCCTCGATCTACGAACAGCCTCCTTTCCTACTGCTTTCACTGGAAGTTTTGGGGATAGTACGTGAGGCGGATTGCTCCCGTCGGACATCAGACGTAAGGTAGGGGGATAGCCGCGGGCCGAGACGGATGTCCGGAGAGGACGCGGGATCCTGGTGTGGGATGAGGAGGCAAGGATGAATGCACGCGTGCGCAAGCTGATCGAGCAATTGGGAGAGGCGATCCACGAGTCTGTCTCCGAGTCCGAACAGATTGCGGGCGTGGTGCAGAACATTCGCAGCCAGGGGTTCGACGTGCTCCTGATGCTGGAGGCCACGATTGGGCTGAACGAGGTGGAAACACAACCGGGCGAGGAAGGCGACGCATCGAAGCCGGAGGTTGTTGAAGGAGGCGAACCCTTCACCGCGCAGGATGTCAGCTTTCTCCGCTCGCTGCGTATCTCCGTCGAAGGCGACGAGGGCGTTGAAAGCGACGATGTGGACGACAAGGACGATCTCTCCTCCCCCTCGGACGAATGATGACTCGCCCGATACCCCGGGGCGACACGTCATAACAATTCACAAGCGGAGATCTCGCGTGGGCTGTCCGGTTCTGCATCACTCCCTGTAAGCTGGCTTGCGCAGCGCGGGAGACGGGCCCTGCACGCTGCAGTGAGCAATCGGGGAAGCTGATTACGACTCGCCCCGAGCCGGTTGAGGGAGATCTGCGAAGCCATGACGATGAAAGATACGCTGGGTGTACTGCTCGCGGGGGGCGCGGGCGAGCGTCTCTTCCCCCTGACGCGCGACCGGGCCAAGCCTGCAGTTCCTTTTGCCGGCACTTACCGCATTATCGACATCACGCTGTCGAACTGCATCAACTCCGACCTGCGGCGGGTGTACATCCTGACGCAGTACAAGGCACTGTCGCTGAACCGGCATATCCGCGAAGGCTGGAGCGGGAGCGTGGCGCAGGAGCTGGGCGAGTTTGTGGAGATTCTGCCGCCGATGCAGCGGGTGAGCGCGAACTGGTACATGGGGACGGCGGACGCGGTCTACCAAAACATTTATTCCATCGGCGCCGAGCAGCCGAAGTACGTGATCATCCTGTCGGGCGACCACATCTACAAGATGAACTACGGGCTGATGCTGGATCACCATAAAGAGATCGGCGCGGACGTGACGCTGGCGACCTTGCCGATCCGGCCGGATGAGGTCTCGCGCTTCGGCGTAGTGGACGTGAGCAAGGCGGGCGAGGTGCTGGGCTTTCTGGAAAAGCCGAAGGAGACCAAGCTGCGCTCGCCGTGGAATGCGGAGATGGTGGATGCCTCGATGGGCATATACATCTTCAACACCGACGTGCTGCTGCCGGCGCTGATCAAGGACGCGGACGATGTGACGTCGAAGCACGACTTCGGGCATAACATCCTGCCGGGGCTGCTGGGCAAATACAAGATGCACGCCTACAACTTCGTCGATGAGAATCGCAAGGAGCTGTACTGGCGGGATGTGGGAACGCTGGACGCGTACTACGACGCGAACATGGATGTGGTGTCGGTGTCGCCGATCTTCAATTTGTATGACCACAACTGGCCGCTGCGCACGCGGCAGCGGCAGTATCCGCCGGCAAAGTTTGTCTTCGGCGAGCCGGGGCGCACGGGCATGGCGGTGAACTCGATCGTCTCGCAGGGCTGCATCGTCTCGGGCGCGGTGGTGCGCAACAGCGTGATCTCCCAGGATGTACGCGTGAACTCGTATGCGGAGATCGATTCGAGCATCATCTTTACCCACGTGGACATTGGGCGGCACTGCCGCATCAAGCGCGCCATCATCGATCGCGATGTGCATCTGCCCGAAGGTACGGTGATCGGCTACGATCCGGTAGAGGACAAGCGGCACTACCATGTCACGCCGTCGGGGCTGACCGTGGTGACGCGCGACGGCTCGCTCTACGAGAGCCCGGTGGCGTCGGATTTCATGAACGTGCCCGCATTCCGGAGGGATCAGGCTTAGCCGGGGATGCATCCGAAGAGAGAACCTGATGCAGGATGAGCGAACCGCGGCACCGGACAACACGGCGGTGCGGGTCGCCTTGTGGCGGGCGATGCACGTTGAGGTTGATGCGCCGCCGCATGTGCTTGAGGACGAGATTGGGCTCAAGCTGGTCGCGCCTGAAGATGGCTGGCGTAGCCGCCCGGATATGGACCCCGGCTTCACGCGCCTCTTCCGCGCCTCCATCGTGGCCCGTGCCCGCTTCATTGAGGATTTGGCAGCGGAAGAGGCTGGCCGCGGCGTCGGACAGTACGTCATCCTTGGAGCGGGCCTGGATACTTTCGCGCAGCGGCGGCCGGAGATCGCCCGCGGCCTGCGGATATTCGAGGTCGATCAGCCTGGACCTCAGGCGTGGAAGCGGCAGCGCCTGATCGAGCTCGGCCTGGGCATTCCGGAGTGGCTGCGGCTGGTGCCGGTCGACTTCGAGGCGGGCTGGTCGTGGTGGGAGCGGCTGGTGGCCTCGGGCTTCGATGCGGACCAGCCGGCGGTCGTGGCCTCCACCGGCGTCAGCATGTATCTCACCAAGGACGCGGTCGCGGCCACGCTGCGCCAGGTCGCGGCGCTCGCTCCGGGATCGACGCTGGCGATGACGTTTGTGCTGCCGCTCGAGCTGATGGGCCCCGACGTGCGTCCCGGGTTTGAGATGGCGGAGAAGGGAGCGCGAGCCAGCGGGACGCCCTTCCTCAGCTTCTTTACGCCGCCGGAGATGCTGGCGCTGGCGCGCGACGCCGGCTTCCGCGAAGTCCAGCACGTGCCGGCAGCCACGCTTGCCCAGCGCTACTTCGCGGGCAGGACGGATGGCCTTCGTCCGCCAGATCATTCAGAGGAACTGCTGGTGGCGACTACCTGAGTGACGGACCGCTGGAAGTTTATCCATCGCTTCCATCGTGCTAAAGCCTGCGCGCTGCCTTGCTCCGGTCCTCTTTTCCATGGAACTATCGCGGCTTCCGGCGCGTATTTCGTCCCATGAGCGCCGTAGCGACATGGCCGGGAGTGCTGGGAGCGAGGCAAAACCTTTCCCGAACCAACGGTTTATGGTCACCGGCGACGTCTCCACGACTGATTCCCGGGTATTCTTCGAACGGCAAGGG
>DASXGY010000507.1:0-1705 GCA_036488835.1 Acidobacteriaceae bacterium | reverse complement strand
GCGCTGCTGCGCCGACTCCCAGTGCGTGGTGCGCGGCTGGAGATGGTCGTCGAAGGTGCGGAGAAGCTGAATGCCGGAGAGCGACTGGTCGCCCGCGAACGACTGATGCGGACGCTTACCGAGCGCTGCAACATCGAGGCGCCGCGGCTGACGCTGATAGCTTCTGCCACAACCGAGGGCGACACAGAGAGCTTCTGGCACGGCCGCTTCGCGACCTTCCACTCCGTGATGATGCTGCGCGGTCGCGAGCGCTCGCTGGAGACCACTCGCGCGGCGGTCGCCGACGCGCTCTCGGCGGTGGGGACGGAGATCGATTCGGAGCTGAAGACCATCGGGCTCGGGTTGCGCCATGCGCGGTTGCGTCTTGGGGTGAAGGACCTGGATGGGCTGCGGACGCGCTTCCACGAACTGCGTCAACTCGACAGCCCGCCTCCGCTCGATGCCAACACTGCGCATGAGAAGGCTCCGGCGATCCAGCCTGCTGCTGACAACCTGCCCTTAATGCCAGCCGAGACTATGGCGGCGGCGATGATGCCGGGGAGCATGGACGTGCAAGCGACAGAGGTGGCGAAGCCACGGAGCTTGATCGAACGAGCGCAAATCGGCGATGAAGTCGTATCGGCCGCGCCGGAGACAACGGGCACCGCCGCCGTGGCGCCATTCGCCACGTCAGCTGTTGTGCCAGAGCCCACCTTCGTCAGCTTCCGTAGACCGACTGCGGGTGCCCCGCCGAAGAGCGGGCTTGCGGTGAGCTTCGGCGAGACATGGACGCGACTGGTGCCGTACGGCGCCGCCGCTGGAGGCTGTAAAATCACGCTTCCGCGGCGGGTCGCAGGCGGGGCGCTGGCGGCATCGTTTGTCTGCCTAATCCTCTGGGCACTGGCACCTCGCGGCTTCCTCTTCGGCCATGAAGCGCCGTCCGAGTGGGAATACCACCCGCCAGAGAACGCAGGCAGCGTAAGCCATACGGCGCCTGCCACCGCCACCGGCCCCGGTGTCAGCGTGCCGCAGCCCGGCGATACCCGCTCCCTGCCCGACCCCGCCGATACGCAAACGCCGAACATTCCGACAGCGCCCCTTAGGAAGCGCAGTGCAGCGATTCGGACGCCGCTGTTCCGCCCCATACCCAGCGGGGCAGCCGCAGGAGTGTCGCGCTCTACGAAACGGCACCATCGCCATCTGCTGGGACTAGGCAAGCTGTGGCACTGGGTGCGGCACCCTCACGGACACAACCATCCGGCCGACCAGTAGGGAGACGCAGAGCGTTGTCGCTGTTACCGTCTTCGGCCGAGTGCCTGCAGTGAAGGTCCTCTAGCCTCCGCTATTTGTAACCAAGGTTGCGATCTTTTGCCCGTCGGGCGAGCCGAGGCCGGTGCAGGGGTCCCATCCCGCAGCAGCGTTGTAGCTGCCGTTCGAGCCGGAGGTGATGTCGTAGAAACTCGCCTCGCCGCCGGAGTAGAGCGTCGGATTGAGGAAACCGGCATTGCGGCCGGTCTGCTGGTTCACCAACGCGACCAGTGCAGCCCACAGCGGCGCTACCGCGCTGGTGCCGCCCACGACGGCAGATTGGCCATCGACCAGGATCTGATAGCCGGTTGCTGGCGCGGCATCGCCTGCAACATCCGGCACGCCGCGGCCGCCTGCTCCATTTGCCGGCGCGGGCACGTTTGCTCCGGACTGCCACGAGGGCAGCGCGAAATAGCTG
>DASXGY010000355.1:0-4694 GCA_036488835.1 Acidobacteriaceae bacterium | reverse complement strand
CGCTAATTACCCCGCAGACACCCCCGGCTTTGGTATTTACGAAGGCGCGCTTCCCTCAGGTATCCCCTATGCCGTCCTCAATCTTCAGGGACGGGTCTTCATGCAATCCAACGAGGACCCCTTCCGCACCGCGGACCGGCTCTTGGCCGGCGTCCGCGCGAAAGTGATCCTGGTAGACATCCATGCCGAGGCCACATCGGAGAAAATGGCACTCGGCTGGTATCTTGATGGCCGGGTTACCGCTGTGCTCGGCACGCATACTCATGTGCCCACCGCGGACGAGCGCGTGTTACCAAACGGCACCGCCTACCAGACCGATGTAGGCATGAGCGGACCCTACGACAGCGTTATCGGTGTGGAGAAAGAGCTTGTCATCCAGAGATTTCTCAGCGGCATGCCGGGCAAGTTCGAGCCCGCACGCGGCGACGCACGGATGTGCGCTCTACTCATCGAGTGCGATGCTTCCACTGGCCGCGCCCTCGCCGTCCAGCGCCTGATGCTCGGCGAGTAGCAGCCACGCTCCACCGCGGCGCGGACATACTCTGCGTCCCTTCCCGCGTCCAAATCATTACTGGCTGTTTTTCTGGCACTCTTTTCGCGGGAGCGGCCCTTTGACGACCTCCCGGCGTCAGAGTGTCTCCGAGGTCGGCACGGAATGGCTACCAATCTCCTCATCTCCAACCTGCCCCTGCCTGAGCAGACTCGTCTCGCACCCTTCTTTGAAAGAGTGGAACTGGCCGACGGCGAAGAGCTCGTGCATCCAGGGCAACCGATTGGCTTCATTTGGTTCATCGAGAGTGCTGTCATCTTCACGTCGCAATCTCTGGGTAATCGCAGCCGCATCCCCGCCGGTCTGGCCGGCAGCGAAGGCGCCGCCGGCTTCGAGCTCTGGCTCGGCCGCAATGTTTCGCCGCTCTCCACGACCGTCACTGTCGGCGGCGGCGCGCTGCGCCTGGCCGCCACCGATCTCGCGAGCCAGGTACTCGGCAAACACTCGCCATTGAATCGGGCGCTCGGCGATTACGTCTTCAACTTCGTCACCATGGGCGCTCAGATGGCAGTCTGTCTGCACTCCCACTCTCCGGAAGAGCGGCTCTGCCGCTGGCTGCAAATGATCCAGCTCCGCTCCCCCGGCCGCGATCGTTTTCCCCTCTCCGAATCTCTCGTGGCGGCCTTGCTCAATACGAAGCCGCACACTGCACTGCTCTCCCTGCGAGTACTGGAACAGGCCGGTCTCGTCGAGTATCGCGACCACCAGGTACGCGTCCTGGACAAGCAAGGGCTACAGGATGGCTGCTGCGAATGCCTCGCGCTCTTTCAGGCCCACCTGTCGCGGCTACATGCCTCATCCGCCGCCGCGTCTGTCTGAAGGGAAAAACTACTTTGCGCGATACGCGAAAGAATCCTGATTGCCGGTTGACCCCACGCACCGCCGTCGCATCTTCTTTGTGAGGGCCGCGAAGTTCCATCCGAGGCGCGACCTCCCAAGGAGATTTTTGGAATGACAGATTATCGAGTACGTGCAGGCGACATCGAAGAGGACCAGGTCACTTCGTTGATCGAGAGCTATTCCGCTCAACTGCCATCAAGCTTCTACCTCTGCGCTGCGGGCGCCTCAATTGTGGCCTCTCTCATTGCCAAGCTGCAGGGCAAAAATCACAACGCGCTCTTCTTCGGCCAGTGGGCCGCACCCTTCCTGTTGCTGGGTATCTATAACAAAATGGTGAAGCAGCACGGATCGGACGCGATTCACACCAACAATGAATAACTGCCGCCGTCGGGTACTACCGCTGGCATCACCTGTAAGGCGGAGCATTTTTCCTGAGGCTCCAGGATGGGGAGGGAGCCTCCACGTGGGCTTTCCGTAACGAAAGCCCACAAGAACATCCTTCCGACTCAATGCACCCACGGGAAAAATGCTCTATGCTGGCGTTTCCGTGTCCGCCAGCCCCCCATCCGAATCCGCCGACGCGGTCCAGACCCCGCTGATGCGGCAGTATTTCGCCGCCAAATCCCAGCATCCGGATGCCCTGCTCCTCTTCCGCATGGGCGACTTCTACGAGCTCTTTTATGAGGACGCCAAAACCGCCGCCCGCGAGCTCGAGATCACCCTCACAGCGCGTGACCGCGAGCGCCAGGTGCCGATGTGCGGCGTCCCCTACCACGCCGTCGAAGGCTACATCGGCCGGCTGCTGCAGAAGGGATACCGCATCGCCATCTGCGAGCAGATGGAAGATCCCAAGCTCGCCAAGAAGATCGTTCGCCGCGAGGTTACCCGGGTCCTTTCCCCCGGCACCGCATTCGATCCGGCCCAGCGTTCGGAGCGCAACAACTATCTCGCTGCCATTCACACAACGGAGGAACGCGCCGGGCTCGCGCTACTCGATCTCTCCACCGGCGAGTTCCGCACCACGGAGTTCACCGGCAACTTCGCCGCATTGCTCTGCCTCGATGAATTGACGCGCCAGCAGCCCGCCGAGTTATTGCTGGCGGCGGAGACGACGCTCTTCCCCGCGCTGCCGGCCGAAGCACTCGGCGCAGCCCTCGACCCCATTCGTACCAAGACACGCCTCGATGCCTGGGCCTTCAGCGCCGACTATGCAATTCCCCTGCTCGAGCGCCAGCTGCAGGCGCGCTCGCTGGACGGCTTCGGCCTGGCCGGACACGCCGCCGCTGCCATCGCCGCCGGTGCTGCGCTGCACTACGTCCGCTCCACGCAAGCGGGCGACCTCTCGCACATCGATGGCCTGCATTACTACGAGCGTGCCGAGCATCTGGAGCTCGACCCCGTGAGCGTCCGCAACCTCGAGCTCGTCGAGCCGCTCTTCGCAGACGCCTCCTCGCGCACCACGCTCTTCCACACGCTCGACTGCTGCCAGACGCCCATGGGCAAGCGTCTGCTCCGCTCAAACCTGCTGCGGCCGCTCTTCGATCCAGCGGAGATTGAAGCGCGGCTCGATGCCGTCGCCGAGCTGCACACTGCCCTGCAGCCTCGCGAAGCGCTGCGCCGCGCGCTCAGCGGCGTCCTCGATATGGAACGCCTGCTCGGCCGTGTCTCGCTCGACTCCGCCGGTCCGCGCGACGTCCTCGCACTCGGCGCGTCGCTGGCGCGTCTGCCATCAATTGCAACGGCAGTGGCGCCCTTGCAGTCACCGCGATGGCAGCAATCGCACGAGCACCTCGATCAGCTCATAGACGTCCAAACCTCCATCGAAAAATTCCTGGTCAGCGAGCCACCCCTGACGCTTGCGGACGGCGGGGTAATCGGCACCGGTGTTCACGCAGAACTCGATGAACTGCGCACCCTCAGCCAGAGCGGACGCCAGTCCATCGCCGCTATCGAAGAGCGCGAACGCCAGCGCACCGGCATTGGATCCTTAAAGGTTCGCTTTAACAATGTCTTCGGCTACTACATCGAGATCACCAAATCCAATCTCAAGTCCGTGCCCTCCGATTACGAGCGCAAACAGACCCTGGTCAACGCCGAGCGCTTCACCACGCCCGAGCTCAAGGACTACGAGACCCGCGTCCTCACCGCGCACGAGCGGGCCATCGAGATCGAGCGCCGTCTCTTCGCTGAGCTGCGCGCCACCATTCTCGCTGCCGCTGCGCGCATCCGCCGCAGCGCTGCTGTGGTCGCAGAGCTCGACCTGCTCGCCAACTTCGCCCATGTCGCCGCGTTGCGCAATTACACCCGCCCCGCGCTCACGGAAGAGTGTGTGCTCGAAGCCGCGGCAGCGCGCCACCCCGTCGTTGAATGCCGCATGGAAGAGAACGCCGAAGGCCGCTTCGTTCCCAACGACCTCTATCTCTCCACTGAAGGGCCAGCGGTCCTGTTGCTCACCGGCCCCAACATGGGCGGCAAATCCACTTATCTTCGCCAGGCAGCGCTGCTCGTCATCATGGCCCAGATGGGCTGCTTCGTCCCCGCAACGCGCATGCGCTTCGGCTTGGTCGACCGCGTCTACACCCGCATCGGCGCCAGCGACAACGTGGCCCGCGGCCGCTCCACCTTCATGGTCGAGATGACCGAGACCGCCACCATCCTCAACACAGCAACCAGGCAGTCGCTCATCCTGCTCGACGAGATGGGCCGCGGCACCGCCACCTTCGACGGCCTGTCGCTCGCCTGGGCCACGCTAGAGTACATCCACGGCCGCATCGGCGCACGCACGCTCTTCGCCACCCATTATCACGAGCTCACTCTTCTAGCCGAGCAGCTTCCCCGCCTCAGCAACCTGCGCGTCGCCGTCAAGGAGTCGCCCGCCGGCATCGCGTTCCTGCACACCATCGAGCCCGGCGCCGCCAGCAAAAGCTACGGCATCGAAGTGGCGCGGCTCGCCGGCCTCCCCGCCTCAGTCATCGAGCGGGCAAGACGGGTCCTCGCGCAGCACGAAAAGTCTGAGAAGCGCAACGTCGCCCTCGAAGCGGAAGACGCTTCGGCACCATTGCAGCTCACCATCTTCACTCCGCTCTCGCAGCGCATTCTCGACCGCATCACCGAGCTCGACACCAACAGCCTGACCCCGCTGCAGGCCCTGAATCTGCTCGAAGAGTTGAAGAGTGAGATACGTGCCGCAGCAAACCCCGATGCTTCTCCAAGCGGCAAGCCGCTACAATAGAGCATGTCTCCTAGCGCTCTAGGCCGAGAAACGAATATCGACGCAGCTTTTCCGTTAAGAAAAGCTGCTGAG
>DASXGY010000340.1:0-2626 GCA_036488835.1 Acidobacteriaceae bacterium | reverse complement strand
GCGTGTCAGTCGTCAACCTGACCAACAAGTAGGCGCTGTACGACTTCTCCGCATTCAGCGGCACGCATCTCCCGTCGCGACGGGGCTTCATCGGTCAGCTCAACTTCGCCTTCCAAGGCACGGCGCCTACGCGCCAGGCAGCCCGGCGACGAGCGCCACCAGCGCAGCACCGCCGAAGAGGCAGAGCATTTGCAGCGCAATCGCCAGCCGGCTGTGCTGGTGACGCAGTTCCGGCAGCAGATTCACGCAGGCGATGTAGAGGAAGCTCGCTGCGCTGATCGGCAACAACCAGTAAACAGCCGTACCGCCGCTGGCTCCGAAGGCGGCCACCAGCGCGACACCGAGCAGCGCGCCCAGCGATGGCAGCACCGCCATACGCAGCGCGTTCGTCGCAGAGTAGCCCGCGTGCAACAGCACAGCAAAATCCCCTACGCGATGGGGTACCTCGTGCAGACTGATCGCCAGCGCCGTGATCCAGCCGACCCGTGGGCCAGCGGCAAAGGCCGCGGCCACCGAAACACCGTCCAGAAAACTATGCAGGCTGCTGGCGACGATCAGATTCGCAGGACGCAGCGAATGGTGCGTATGGCCGTGAGCATGAACGTGCACAACGCCAGTGTCACCCGTGTGTACGATCGCGGCGACAATCTGCTCTACACAGAAGAGCCCCAGTATGCCCGCGACCAGCAGATACCAGACACGCGGCGTGTTGCCGAGGTTGGCGATGGCCTCGGGCAATAGATGCAGCAGCGCGGTCGCGAGCAAGAGGCCGGTGGCCACGCTGACCAGGTATGGTAGAAACGCGCTGAGCGCATAATCGCGCCGGCGCAGCAGCCACGCGGCCAGCATCGCAACCGCCTCCAGGGCGAAGACAGCCAACAGTGCGTGGGCGACGATAACGAGATGCATGGAGAGGGAGCCTTGCCGGATTCGGATGACTATGTAACTGCTAACTGTTAATGATAACAAAGACTCGTTATCTACTGACGCGGCTTCGACCCTTTACACGCGCCGTTCCCGCGCAGCGCGCACAATTCCCATAGAGCAGCAGTTCATGCCCGGCAACGCGAAAGCCTTTCGGCGGGCGTGGCAGCACAGTCCCGGCGCAGCCGCCGAGCTCGAACATCCGCCCACATTTGCGGCAGTGGAAGTGATGATGGTGCGCCTTGCCGGCAACTTCATAGCGAGTTGCCTGGCCTGGCAGTGAGACCGGATCGAGCCAGCCTTCCGCCAGCAGCGATTTGATGTTGCGGTAGACCGTCGCGATGCCCAGCGTCTCATAGTGACGCTGCGCCGCTGCCAGCGCTTCTTCCGGGGAGAGAGGACGGTTCGCTTCGATGAAGGCGTCGCGGATCGCCTGCTTCTGGCGCGTATTGCGGGGCACTGGTTGCGGCATGGACACTTAATGATAACGAGATTTCAGTTCCTCTTTCAGTGGATGGGATTCGGGCTTGCCGGGTGTTGTACAAAGGAGGCGCCATGCGAATCCTCCTCGCCTGCTTTCTTCTCTCGACTTGCGTCATGGCTGCGCACTCGCAGCCGGCCGCTTCGTCCTCGCCCGCGAGCCTGGCAACTCAACGCGCGCAGCTACTGCATCGCGGCGTCAACGCCAGCATGTGGTTCGCTCAGGCACGCGACTACTCGCCTGCCCGGCTGCGCAGCTACACCACCGCGGACGACATCGCCCTGATGCACACTATGGGATTCGATCATGTTCGGCTCAGCATCGATGGCGATGAGCTCCAGCGCGGCGCGCCGCCCCGCGGCCTCAATCTGACTTTTGCCGCGGAGCTAGACACCGCCGTGAACACCATGTTGAAGGATGGTCTGCGCGTCATCGTCGACGTACACCCCTCCGATGAGTTCAAGCGCCGCCTCCGCACCGAAGATGCAGCCGTAACGCAATTCTGCGCACTGTGGACTGGGCTGGCCAGCCACTACGCGCAGACCGATCCCGATCGCATCTTCTTCGAGGTGCTCAACGAGCCGGAGTTCGACAATGCGCAGCAGTGGAGTGCCGTCCAGACACGTCTCATCGCCGCCATCCGCGCGGCCGCTCCACATCAAACCATCATCGCGACCGCGCAGCACTACTCCGGCCTTAACGATCTGCTCACACTGGAGCCGGTCGCCGATCCGAACGTGATCTACACCTTCCACGACTACGAGCCCTTCCCGTTTACGCACCAGGGTGCGACCTGGACCATGGCCGAAGTGCGGCCACTTCGCGGTGTGCCCTATCCATCCTCCCCGGAAAATATCGCGACGGTGGTCTCGCAAGAGCCGCAGCTGAGTGGCCAGCATTGGGTCAACACCTATGGCCTGGATCGTTGGGATGCCGCGCGCATCCGGTCGGAACTGAGCTTCGCCGGGAAATGGGCCGCCTTGCACCACGTGCCGGTCTACTGTGGCGAGTTCGGCGTGTACCAGCCGTACGCTGATCCCGCGATGCGTGCCGCGTGGCTGCGCGACACGCGCACCTCGCTGGAAGACCAGGGCATCGGCTGGGCGGTGTGGGATTATCAAGGCAGCTTCGCCGTTGTGACCAAGACCAACGGTAAGGCCACGCCTATTCCAGCGATCGCCACGGCCCTCGGCCTGCATTCGGAATGATTGCGGCACCTTC
>DASXGY010000427.1:0-3741 GCA_036488835.1 Acidobacteriaceae bacterium | reverse complement strand
CTATGTGAACTATTCGCAGGTGCTGAAAGGCGCAGCTTATATGAACATTGCGGACGAACTGGCCGTCCACGCCACGGAAGAGCTTACGCACGCGCTGAAGATCGCCAATGCGATCGACTACCTCGGAGGCATGCCGACCGTATCGCCGAAGCCGGTAAAGACCTCCGAGAAGGCCGAGGAGATGCTCCGCTTCGACCTCGACAACGAGCGGGAAACGATCCGCCAGTATCGCCGCCGTTTGAAGCAGGCCGAAGAACTAAACGAATACGCGCTCAGCGAGACCATCCGGACCATTCTCATCGATGAGCAGGACCATCTGGTCTCGCTCGCTACGGCGCTGGGCATCGACCCGCCGCAACCGGGAATCGCCGATTAGCCTTAGAGCAGGGAGTGAGGCGGCGCGTTACTGCACGGTGTAACGGTGAGTGCCGCTGCCCACTTGCTCCGACATGCCGCCCGGCAGAGCAATCGTCGCGGTGGTATTCGGCGGCGTGGTCACGGTGAATGTGCGGGTCCCGCCGTTCCAGTCGGTTGTAACGGTGCCGTATGCCGAATCGTACTCCGCGTGCACCTGCGGCAGGCTGCGATCAAAGTGTGGGCTAA
The DNA here is from genome assembly GCA_036488835.1 of Acidobacteriaceae bacterium. Taxonomy (GTDB): domain Bacteria; phylum Acidobacteriota; class Terriglobia; order Terriglobales; family Acidobacteriaceae; genus KBS-83. The sequence continues at coordinate 3,138 of DASXGY010000427.1, read as the reverse complement.
TCAGCAGATGATGGAATCCTGCGCCGGATGAGTCGGTGTCGATGCCGGCCACGCGGCGAAAGACCCAGGCCATCACCGATCCAAATGCGTAGTGGTTGTAAGAGTTCATGGCTGGATCCCCGGTATCGCCGTTCCAGCGCTCCCACCACGTCGTCGCGCCCTTGCGCACCATATAGCCCCACGACGGATACGTATCTTGCAGCAGAAGTTTGTAGGCCACATCCGCGCGGCCGTTTTCGTCCAGCACAAACATCAGGAACGGCGTTCCGAGAAAGCCTGTCGTCAGATGATTCCCGTGCGCTTCGATGTCCTTTACCAGCCGCTCGGTCATGGCCGCGCGTAGATTCTCTGGCGCGATGCCGCTGTAGAGCGTGACAACATAGACCGCCTGCGTATCGCCTGACACGGAGCCGTCCGGTTGGATGTATGCCTTGCGATAGGCCTCGGCGATCTTCTGATACAGCGCCTCATACTTCTCCGCATCTTCTTTGCGATCAAGCGCCGTCGCCATCTCCTTCATATCGCGCGCCACGATCGCCCAGTATGCCGTAGCGATCAGGTCGTGCGGCGTATGCGGATCCGGCGCGAGCCAGTCGCCGTAGTTATTGCCAAGCTGGTTGCGCCGCAGATGCTCCGGATTTCCACGCTCGATGTAGTCCATGTAGTGCTCCATCTCCGGCCATGAGCGCTCGAGCAGCGCCGTATCCCCATACTGCAGCCATGCCGCATAAGGCACGAGAATGCCGGCATCTGCCCATCCCGGCGCCCCTGATTCCGGCTTCAGAAGATCCGGCGAGATGTCTGTGAACGATCCGTTCGCCACTTGCGCATCCAGAATGTCGTTCATGAACTTCTGCGTGAAGCTTGCAGTGTCGAAGTTGTAGGTCCCCGTTCGCCAGAAGACACCGGCATCGCCCATCCAGCCCAGGCGCTCATCCCGCTGCGGGCAATCCGTGGGAATGGAAAAGAAGTTTCCGCGCTGCCCCCACAGGCCAAGTTCGCTCATGCGATTCAGCAGATCGCTCGAGCTGTGAAATCGTATCGACGGCTGCTCCGGAAGGCTGTTGTATACCAGGCCGTCGATGCTTGCTTTGGTCAGCGTACCCGGATAGCCGGAGACCTCCACATAACGAAAGCCGTGGAAGGTGAAGGTGGGCGTGTAGCTCTCATCACCATTTCCCGAGAGCGTGTAATAGTCGGTGACCGTGGCATTGCGAAGGTTTTCGGTATAGATGCTGCCATCCGGGTTGAGCCGTTCGGCATAGCGCAGCCGTACCACTGTGCCGCGCGGCCCGTGGACATGCAGCCGCACGTTGCCCACCATGTTCTGTCCCATATCGAAGACCGCTGGATGCGCGGCGTTGCCAGGATCGAGCGATTCGGGATGCAGCGTGAGGATGGTCGTGATCGGCGCGTCCGGCGATGCGGTGATCTTCACAGCATCGGGAACAGTTCCTGTTACCGCGTGAGACCATCCCTGAGCCGCAAAGCCGGCTTCATTCCATCCCGGAATCTCAGCGCGCGCATCGTACGCCTCTCCGCCGTATATCTCCGAAGAGAGTATTGGGGCAGTGGCCGTCTGCCATGTGTCATCGGTGCCGATTGTCTCCTGATGACCGTCCTCGAACGTTATCTCGAGTTGCGCGCGCAGTAGCTCCGGGCCGGCAAAAAAGCGATCGCCACTCCACGTGAGCGGCGAGCCATGCCAGCCGCCGCCCAGCATGAAACCGAGCGAGTTCTTACCCGATGCCAGTAGCGAGGTAACGTCGTAGGTCTGATAAAGCACGCGCTTCCGGAAATCTGTGAAGCCCGGCTGCAGCAGCGTCTGCGGAGCGATGGGTTTTCCATTCAGATAGCCGCGATATGCGCCAAGTGCCGTCACTGTAAGGCGCGCGGAGCGAATAGCGCCGCCAATCGAAAAGTCCTTGCGGAGCAAGGAAGCGTCCGTCACGATGCGATCCGGTCCGGCGATCGCTTTTGTGCGATCGGCACCCACGCTGAACGCCGCATCCAGCGCGCCGACCTCATGCGCAGGCATCCATGCGTCGCTGTCTCCGGTCCGCGCGCTCCAATCATGATCGCTTACGATCCGCCGCTCGGTGCCGTTCTGATCGGTGACATGAATCGACGCGGCGCATGCAGCCGGCTCGGTCTGGGTTGCATCCTGTCCCTTCGGCGATACAACGTGCACCAGGATTTCGTTGTCGCCCGCAGCTCCGGCGCCGAAGCGCAGCTCGGGCGTGATCTCCTCCCAGTCAAAGGCGCTCCACCCGGTGTGCTTGCCCGTCTCCTTGCCGTTCACGGACGCGACAAACGCGCCGCGTGATACGACGTGCAGGCTGGCACGCCGGGGTTTTCCATGCAGGTGCAGCACATAATGAAACTCCGCCACCGTGCCTGGTGTCACATGCTGCGCATCGGTATTCGGTAGCCACAGCCAGCGCACCGCTGATAACTCATGCGCGGCAGCGAGATCGTCGCGGCGGATCCATTTTGCTGACCAGTCGGAGGGCGATAGGAAGCCAGTCTCAAACCACGCCGGCGCAGACCCCTCTTCCGTGCCCTTGTTGTCCCACACCCGCACCGTCCAGAAATATCGTGTATGCGAACGCAACGCCGGACCGCGATATGCAATGTCGATCGACTCCGGCGACGCAATGCGTCCCGAGTCCCAGACATCTCCCTTGCCACCGCGGACCATCTGCTCATCGCTTCCGACTTCGATCTCGTAGGCTTGCTGCATCCAGTTCGGCGCAGTCGCGTCGCTCTGCCAGGCGAATCGCGGGGACGCTACATCGATGCCCAGCGGATCGGTTCGATGTTCTGTCTGAAGATGCGCAGGAGATGCCATTGCTGCGAGAGTTACAAGCAAACTACCGGAGCACAACAGAGCAGAACGAAGAAGACGCACGAGCCCTCCCTGGCCAAAGCGAACTATGCCAACGGCACCGAGCCATCATCGCACTGTTGCGTCGATGGCGGGCAGGAAGACGAGGGCCCGGTGCAGCATCCTGAACCACCACGCAGATGCTATCCTGATCACGCGCTGGAGAGATGGCCGAGTGGCTGAAGGCGCACGCTTGGAAAGCGTGTTTACTCTAACGGGTAACGTGGGTTCGAATCCCACTCTCTCCGCCA
>DASXGY010000332.1:0-2407 GCA_036488835.1 Acidobacteriaceae bacterium | reverse complement strand
CGCGATGGCAGCTTTACGGTACACAACAGCCGCACCGGCATGGACAAGGGCTACACAGCAGGGAAGTGAGTGGTCTTTATCTTCATGGGCTCGATGCGCCCCAGCAGCACCAGGTAGCCGGCGATCCCGAACAGCAAGTAGATCGCCGAGATACCAAAGGCGAGGGCGTACGAGTGCGTCGCCCGCACGATGTAGCCGGTCAGGATTTGCGCGGTAATTCCTGAAACCTGACACACGAAGTTCACGATGCCGCCCACCTTTCCAACGCTCGCACGCGGTGTAATCAGCGCCGGAATCGACCAGCCGACCGGCGCTGCCGCGGCGAGTCCACCAATCGACAGGCTGATCCATGCCAGCGCGCTCGAGGCGGTATGGGCATACGAAGCGCCGAGGATGCCGAGCCCGCATGCCGTCCCCGCCACCAGAACAACCTTCCGCACCAGTGGTGCGTTCCATCCGCGCGAGACTAGCGCATCCACGAGCATTCCGCCAAGAAATAGATCTGTTGCGGTGGCAAACAGCCACGGCGCGCCGGTGTAGAGGAAAGAGTGCAGCAGGTCGATATGCAAAGCGCCCGAAAGATAGCTGGGCAGCCAGGTCAGCAGCAGATAGAAAACGTAGTTGTAAGAGCCAAAACCTAACGAGAGCCCAATGACTTTGCGCTGCTTGAGGAGCGCACCCAGCGACAGCGCGGGGCCTTCAGCGGCGGGCGGTTCGTTCTCGCGCGTCTCGGCAATCAGGCGTCGCTCAGCATCCGTCAGCTCCTCATCTTCTTCAGGCTCGCGATACACGACCCAGAAGATGAGCAGATACAGCAGACTGATCGCGCCGGTCGCGGCGAAACTCCAGCGCCAACCCACACGCAGCAGCAGAATGCCCAGCAGCGGGACGCCGACAGCGGAAGCTGCCTTTGCCGCCGCGTCGGTCAGCGAGGTAGCGAAGCTGCGCTCGTGTTGTGGGAACCAGGCGCCAATCGCCTTCGCGTTCGCTGGAAAGGTCGGCGCCTCGCCGATGCCCAGCAGGAGCCGTGCGGCGAAAAATCCTGTCAGATTCGTCGTTAGGGCGGCCGCGAACGACGCCATGCTCCAGACAAAGATGCCGATCCGCTGCACGCGCCGCACGCCGAAGCGGTCCAGCACCACGCCTACCGGCAACTGGCATAGCGCGTAGCTCCAGTTGTATGCGGCGGAAAGATAGCCGAAGGCAACATCCGAGATGCCGAAGGCTGTGTACAGCGCACCGTGCGAGACCGAGAGGTTGACGCGGTCGAAGTAGTTGACCAACACGCCCAGCCCCATCAGCCAGGCGATGCGCCACCGTCGCCGCGGTGCGCCTTCAGCCATTGCCCGCAATGTGTCTGACCATCCTGTGTCCCATGCTTATCAATTTACTGTGCGCCCTTTAGATATTTGTCAAACCAGGCCACCATACGCGTGACCTCGTCGATCTGATCTTCGCGTTTCATGAAGCCGTGGCCCTCCTGCGGATAGTAGACAGCATCCACGGTCCGTCCTTCCTTCTTCAGGATATCGACTACCTGCGCCGCCTCCTCACGCGGCACGCGAATGTCGTTCTCGCCCTGCATGACGAGCAGCGGCGCGCGCTCCTTGCGCAGGAATTGGATCGGAGATGCCGCTTCGTACTTCGCGCGATCCTTCACCGGATCCCCCAGTAGCGACTTCTCATACTCCTGCAGGAGAGGATCGGAGTGCTGCAGCATGGTATACCAGTCGATGATGCCGTACTCCTCCACGGCCGCGGCCCATATGTCAGGCGCCTTGCCGATAGCCATCAGTGTCATGAAGCCGCCGTAGGAGCCGCCCGTGATGCCGACCTTCTTTGGATCGATATAGCCGGTCGCTTCCATGAACTTCACGCCGTAGATCTCATCCTGCAGATCGCCGCCGCCCAGGTCCTGATAATTCGCCTTCTCGAACGCTACGCCATAGCCTGTCGAGCCACGGACGTTCGGCGCAATCACGGTGTATCCGCGCGAGACCAGTGCGATGATGCGTGGTGAGAAGCTGTCGACTACCTGGCCGGTGGGGCCGCCGTGCGGCAGTACGATCAGTGGATTGGTGCCATCGCGCTTCAGGTTGAAGGGCATCGCGAGAAAAGCGGAGATAATCTTGCCATCGAAGCTCGCATAGTGCACGAGCTGCGTCGGTGGCGGCACTGCCTTGCGGAGACCCGGACTCTCCACGTGCGTGATCTGGATGGGCGATCCGCCCGTTCCGAGAACGTAGAAGTTCGGTGCGTGCGTCGAGTCCTGGTGGACAAATAGCAGCCGGCCGTCCAGCGCGAAGGGGGTTGGATTGCCGTTCTCATAGTTCAACCCTTCTGGGATCGTATGCGGCACTTCCTTGTAGGTTTTCGCGTCGGTGAAATGAATCGACGTACGTCCATC
>DASXGY010000385.1:0-3166 GCA_036488835.1 Acidobacteriaceae bacterium | reverse complement strand
GAAAAGTATGCATCACTGGCATGGCTGGACGGCCGTACCTATCCCGACACGGAGCTGACCGACGCATGGAAGCATGTGTTGTTCAATCAATTTCACGATCTGGCCGCCGGTTCGGGCATCGGTGTCATCTATCGCGATGCGCAGAAGGACTACAACCAGGTGCACTGGGCGGCGAATGAGATCACCTCGAAGTCGCTCGATACGGTCCAGGCGCACGTGAATACGCATGTGCCGGTGGGCAGTGTGCCGGTGATGGTGGTGAATCCGCTAGGCTGGGATCGCTCCGGCGTGGCCGAGGCCAAGGTCGAGATGCCTGCTGCGGCGGCTGACGGCATTTCGATTCTGGATGCGGCGGGTCGTGTGCTGCCGTCGCAGGTTGTCGATAGCGACAAGAAGACGAATACGTATCACCTGCTGTTTCGTGCATCCGATATACCGTCGCTCGGATACGAGGTACTGCACGCGGTGCCGGGTAAGCGCGCGGCTGTCTCGGATGTGAAAGCGCATGACCTGACCATCGAAAATGCTGCACTGCGCATCACCGTCGATCCGGCCACAGGCTGCATCCGTTCGCTCTACGACAAGAAGGCAAGCTTCGAGACGCTGGCCGCGGGCGCCTGCGGCAACGAGCTGCAGGCGTTCAAAGACACGCCGAAGGAGTACGACGCGTGGAACATCGATCCCGGCACGCTGGACGTTCCGCCCACGCTGCTGAATAAGGCAGACTCGGTGACCCTGACCGAGCATGGCCCGCTCCGCGCGACCATTCGGGTGACGCGCACCTGGCAAAGCTCGAAGTTCGTGCAGGACATCACGCTCTACGCCGGTTCGGATCACGCCGTGGTCACCAACGACTTCGACTGGCATGAGCGGCACATCCTGCTGAAAGCGGCGTTCCCGCTGGCGGCTTCGGGACCGTTCGCAACCTATGAGATTCCCTACGGCACTATCGAGCGGCCCACCACACGAAACAACAGCGTCGAGAAGGCGAAGTTCGAAGTGCCCGCGATGCGCTGGGCGGACCTGGGCGATGGCCAGCATGGTATGAGCCTCATCAACGATTCGAAGTACGGCTATGACGCGGTGGGCAATGTGCTGCGGCTCAGTCTGCTGCGCGCACCTACCTGGCCAGATCCGGAGGCCGACCAGGGGCGCCAGCGCTTCCGTTACGCACTTTACCCGCACGCCGGCGATTGGAAGCAGGCGCTGAGTGTCCGCCACGGTTACAATTTCGATTACAAGCTCAAGGCGATGCAGGTGGAATCGCATACGGGCGAACTGCCGCAGCGGCATTCCTTCGCGGGAATTGCCAATACCAATGTCGTGCTGACCGCGATGAAGCGCAGCGAAGACGGCAAGGGGCTGGTACTGCGCTTTTACGAGTCGGCGGGCAAAGGCGGCAACGTCACTCTGACTGTGCCCCCCGGCGCGACCTCGGCTACCGTGGCCAACCTGATGGAGAAGCCGGAAGGCTCGCCGCTCAGTGTGACCGGGGATAAGGTGACGGTGCCGGTGACGCCGTATCAGATCCAGACGGTGCGCGTGGATTACACGCCGACGACGGAGAAGTAGCTGGCTGAGGCTCAACACTGGCAGAGGGCGCAGCGTCATGCTGCGCCCTCTGCTTGTCTGCGCAGATAGATCACGCCGCACGTTAGACTGTGAGGTTCCGCGCGTCAGCGCCGGGACACCAAGGAGAACGATGAAAGCACTCGCAAAGAGCCGCCGCGAGCGCGGCTTGTGGCTGGAAGATGTTCCCGAACCGGAGTACGGCATCAACGACGTGCTGATCCGCGTGCGCTATACCGGAATCTGCGGCACTGACGTCCATATCTTCGACTGGGACGAGTGGGCGCAGAAGACCATCCCGGTGCCCATGGTGATCGGTCACGAGTTTGTCGGCGAGATCGTCGAAGTCGGGTCCAACGTGAACGACTTTCATCCCGGCGACATCGTGAGCGGCGAGGGACACGTCACCTGCGGTCGCTGCCGCAACTGCCTTGCCGGCCGCCGCCATCTCTGCGCGTTCACCTCGGGCGTTGGGGTGAATCGTCCCGGTGCGTTCGCGGAATTTGTCGTGCTGCCGATGAGCAACATCTGGCGGCATGAGCCGGATGTGAACCAGGAAGTGGCCGCGATCTTCGACCCCTTCGGCAACGCGGTGCATACCGCTCTGTCCTTTCCCGTGCTCGGCGAAGATGTGTTGATCACCGGCGCCGGACCAATCGGCATCATGTGTATCCCGGTGGTGAAGCGCGCCGGCGCGCGTCACGTGGTCATCACAGACCTGAATCCTTACCGGCTGGAGCTGGCGCGCAAGATGGGTGCCACGCTCGCCGTGAACACGGCGGAAACGCCGCTGCGCGAGGTGCAGAAGCAGCTGGGGATGTTGGAAGGCTTCGATGTGGGACTCGAGATGTCGGGCAACGGCGGCGCATTCCGAGACATGATCGCCAACATGTCGCATGGCGGCAAGATTGCGGTGCTCGGCATTCCGGCGAAGGAGGTTGCACTCGACTGGTCCAAGGTGATCTTCAACATGATCACCATCAAGGGCATCTATGGCCGCGAAATGTACGAAACCTGGTACAAGATGTCCGTGATGATCCATTCCGGCCTGGACATCTCTCCGGTGATCACGCATCGTTACAGCTACGCGGACTTCGAGAAGGGCTTTACCGCCATGCGTTCCGGCCAGACCGGCAAGGTGGTGCTGGACTGGACTGGATTAATTGCCTAACGGAACGGAACCGCCGTAGCTGTTGAAGCGTACTCGGACGCAGCGGAGAACCCATCCATGCCAGACGAACTTTCGGTAAATCCTTCCGGTGAAATTTCCTTACCGGAGCAACAGATCCCACCTCGCGGTCCACGCTGGGTCTTCTTCGGCAGCGACGGGCTGCGCGCAGGCTGGAGCGCGCTGCTGTTCCTTGTCATGGTGGTTGGCTTCGGCGCGCTCCTGAGCTTCGTGGTGAAGGCTCTGATGCACGGTCACCGCCCGGACCCGAGTGCGCCTGCTTCACCGGTGAGATCTTTGATTGGTGAGGGTGCCTCGATGCTGATCGTCCTGCTGGTCAGCTGGATCATGGCACGCATCGAAGGCCGCCGTCTCGCCGTCTATGGCTATGCTGGCCGGGACAAACTGGTGCGATTCCTCTGGGGAGGG
>DASXGY010000378.1:0-3126 GCA_036488835.1 Acidobacteriaceae bacterium | reverse complement strand
CGCATCGCGATAGATGACACCGATGCCCGAACCGGCGGCCAGATCGTGAAATTGATTGAACAACACATGCTTCCATGCGTCGGTCAGCTCCGTGTCGGGATAGGTACGGCCGTCCAGCCATGCCAGTGATGCATACTTTTCCGCATTCAGCACCCACTCTTCGCTGTCGCGCATGTTGCGTTTGTGAGCTGCCTGCGTGGTGAAGACGCCGCGGTGAAATTCCAGATAGAGCTCATCGTCCCAGGTCGGAATGCTGATCTGCCCCGCGCCTGGTGAGGGCAGCTTTGTGTTTCCCTTGGCCAGCGTCTCGTAATTCCATGTCGGCGAGTTGGGAGCGATCTCCTTCTCGACCGCAGAGAAATAGGGCTGCGCAGTTCCGAACTCGGAGCGCGGCACCACCTTGTCCGGCTGCATCCAGTGCAGACCCTGGTCCAGCATGGCGCGCGTGGGACCACCGCCATGGTCGCCCACCCCGAACAGGTCCATCACCTCATCCATGCCGGGCGCACGGTTGCGGGCTTCCACCGTGTTCTGCGCCAGCCGCACCGGACTTAGATCGCTGTTGCCGTAATCGTGCGGGAAGTAGGTCAGCACCTTGCTGCCATCCGGCGACTCCCACCAGAAGAGCTTCAGCGGCAACTGGTTGGTATCGTTCCACGTCATCTTCTGAGTCACGAAGTAGTCGATGCCGGAGCGCTTGTAGATCTGCGGCAGTTGCCAGTTGTAGCCGAAGGAATCCGGGTTCCAGCCAATGCGCGTCGTGACACCGTAAAGCTTCTGAAAGGTCTCCTGGCCCACAAGGATCTGGCGCACCAGCGATTCGCCATCCGGCATATTCAGATCCGGCTCCAGCCACATGCCGCCGACAATCTCCCATCGGCCTTCCTGAATGCGCTTCTTGATCTCGTCGTTCAGCTCCGGATACTTATCCGCCATCCACTGGCTGTATACCGCCGCAGACTGCGTATAGGTGTACGTCGGATACTCGTTCATCAACTGCGCCGCGGTGCCAAATGTCCGCTTCACCACATCCACGGTCTCGGTCCAGGGCCACAACCATGCCGCATCGATATGCGAGTTGCCGGTCAGGTGCATGTCGGCTTGCTGCAGCGTCGGCTTCAGCGGCTCCAGCGACTGCTGCGCCGTCTTGAGCGATGCATCGAACCTCGTCTGGTCCTTCTTGTCCAGCGCAGGCACATTCACGTCGCCTATCGCCTTGGCAAGCGTTGCCTGATCGCCTGGGACATCCTTCGACAGCGTCGGAATCAGCAGTGCCGCGGTCTCGAACTCGGTGAGCAGATCGGACGGATTGGGGCGGCTCTGCGAAAATTCGAGACTGAAGTCGACGCCCGCAATCCGCTTCTCATCGACCGTCGGCAGCAGCTTTACCGCGATCAGCACCTTGTCGCCCGGCTTTGCGTCGTCGAAGAGGACGATGGGCTCCAGGTCATCCCCGAGTGCAACCCGGCGGCCATTGAAGTAGATGATCTCCGGCACCGGACCGTTGGCATTGGCGCGGAAGCGGAACCACACGCGCGCGCCGGTCAGGTCATAGCCGTTCAACGTCTGGGGAACCTCGATCTCGCGGCGAAACCAGACGGCATCCTTCGGCGCCGTCAGCCGGTGATGACGGTCGCGGCTTGCATTCACTTGCTGCCAGTTGCTGTCGTCCAGCGAAGGCTGCTCGCCATGCGGCACATCGCCTTCGTGGTACCGCCACTGGCCCTCCGGCAAAACTTCGAGACTCTCCAGCCGCTCGATGGTGGATTCTTCCTGGGCGCTCAGGTTCAACCCCGGATGGTGACCGTGATTCATCTCGAAGAGCTGTGCGTGAAGCTTTCCAGGGGCAAGCGCGATGAGTGCAATGGCAGCGATGCGGGCGAGGCAACGGACGGTACGCAAGACGGTCTCCTTCATGCAAAGTCGATCCGGGATTTGCATTTGGCGGGGTGTGGGAACGTCGGACATAAGGCACCGCAATTGTAAGCCAGATAACGATAAAGTGGGCGCGCAGCCAGGGTGGCCTAGCGGGAAGCGGCGGCCGGAATGGGATCGCCGGCACGGGCAGGCATTGCGCCGGGACAGGAAGAGACGAAGGTCAGTAGTAGTCCGCGCAGCTCATGTAGTAGCCGCAGCGCCTGCAGACCAGCTTGCAGCGGCTGCTCTCCAGACGCGACGCGCAGTTGGGACACCACTGGCAGGTATGCTCGGCGGTCCCGTGCCGCTGCTCAGAAGAGCGCTGCTCGTGATACGGCTGGTCAGAATACTGCTCTTGGACAGGCTCCGTTTCAGCGGAGAATGTAGGCGACATGACGGTCAGCCTACTCCATCGCCGGCCGGCGATTCATCTGGAATCCGCGCGCATCTCATACAATGTGCGGTCAGGCAGAATCACGCATGACAACTTCACAGAGGAGCAAGTATGGACCGGAAAGCAACAGCGGTGTGGCAGGGCGGACTGAAAGACGGCAAGGGTCGCATCTCGACCGACAGCGGTGTACTGAAGGACGCGCAGTACTCCTTCAGCACGCGATTTGAGAGCGGCATCGGCACCAATCCCGAAGAACTGATCGCCGCCGCGCACGCCGGCTGCTTCACCATGGCGCTCAGTGCGCAGCTGTCGGGCGCCAACCTGAAGCCCGAGTCACTCCAAACCACGGCGGCTGTCACCTTTGAGAAGAAGGACGATAAGCCGACCATCACGAAGATCAAGCTGACCACCAACGCGAAGGTGCCGGGCGCCGACCAGGCCGCTTTCGACAAGGCCGCGCAGGAGGCGAAGGCCGGCTGCCCCATCTCGCGGCTCTTCGCCGGCAACACCGAGATCACGCTGGACGCGAAGCTGGTCTCGTAATCAGAAGCCGCCGCAGCGCGAGCAGATTGCCTGCGCTGCGGCCGGCTTAGCTGCGCATGCGCACAAAGTCGCGCATCTCGCGATTCAGTCCCGTAGCCTGCTGTACACCCTGGTCCAGCAGCTTCATCCACTCACGCGCCGGATCGCTCAGCGCGGTTGTGTTCACCAGGTAACTCGCCTGCACGATGATCTCCAGCGCGTTATTCATATCGTGAGTAATGCGCCGGATTTCCTTCGCGTCATCCTGCAGCAGGGGGGTTGCCCCGTTTGTC
>DASXGY010000336.1:0-5323 GCA_036488835.1 Acidobacteriaceae bacterium | reverse complement strand
GGGATGCGCAAGGTGATCGATGTGGCGCATCGCTTCGGGATCACGCGCGACATTCCGCCGTACCTGCCGGTGGCACTGGGCTCGGTGGAAGTGACGCTGGCCCAGCAAGTGGCGGCGTACAGCAGCTTTCCCAACGATGGCGTGCGGGTGACGCCGCATCTGCTGCGGCGGGTGACAAATGCGGATGGGATGACGCTCTCCGAGGACCAGGCGGAGGTAAACGAATCGACCAGCGCAAAGACAGCGCGGACGATGCTGCTGCTGATGCAGCAGGTGACGACCAGCGGAACCGCGGCGGCGGCGCGGGCGCTCAATCATCCGCTGGGCGGGAAGACGGGGACGACGAGCGACTTTACGGATGCGTGGTTTCTGGGTTTCTCGCCCTCCGTGACCTGCGGGGTCTGGATGGGCTACGACACCCGGCAGTCGCTGGGTGATAAGGAGACGGGCGCGCGGGCGGCGTTGCCGATCTGGATGGATTTTATGAAGTCAGCGGATGCGGGGAAGGATGAGGAGCGGTTTCCAGGGACATAGAAGTCAAGTGGCTGGCTTTCCTGGGTTTCTTTGGAGCATCCCGGAGAGCCAAAATAACGAGGCCCGCGTCACTTCGACGCGGGCCTTTGTTGCTGGTGCTGTGAATTACTTTGTCGCTCTGCCTTCGCGGAAGAGCTGCGCGACCGCGCGCACGAAGGCACGCGAAGACGGGTGAATGGGCGTGCGGCCGGAGAGGATATCTTCGTAGTGAATGTCCCTGCCGTAGTAGGCGGCGGTATCGTCCTTGTTCTGGTTGATGTAGTCGCCGGTGAGATCGAGGCCGGCGAAGAGGCCTTTGCTGCGTGAGTAGGTGAGGAACTCGGCGTTGGCGAGAGCGGAGATGGAGGCTTGCGAGTTGCGGCCGACTGGCCCGGCCGATGCGGCGATGTCGCCGCCCAGCTTGACCTTTTCCTTGAGCATGTCCTGCGCGCTCTTGTGGTTGGTGCCGACCAGGACCAGGTCTGTCGATTGGCCGCCTACCTGAAAGCCGAAGCTGGCGCCGGTGATCTGAATGAAGACCGGTGCGCTCCAGCGATGGTGGTTGCGGCAGGTGGCGAGGCCCTGACCATACTGGCCGCCGACGATGAAGGCGCCCTTTTTATAGCCGGGTACGACCAGGACGCAGGTGGCTTTGGCGGCGACCCACAGCGGCACGCCCTTATCGGGAGTAGCCATGAGTTCGCGCACGACGGCGGTTGCGGCATCGATGCGGTCGGTGAGTTTCTTGTCGGTATCGGCAGCCGAGGCGACGCCGGTGAGCGTTGCGGCGATGCAGAGCTGGCCTAGAAAATGCTTCAAGAACTTGTGCATGGATATTCCTCCCAAAGAGTTACGACATCGGGAATGCTACACCCGAGCGGGCGAAAACCAGTTGAAGTTTCGCCAAAGAGATGCCTGGACGGAAGGGAGGGAGTTGGCCGGGTGGAGTCTTCTCAGTAAAGAGGGAGATGGCGCAGATAGCGGCGAGCCGCTGCCACATCGCGGCCGATCTGCTCGCGCAGGGCCTCGGGCGAGGGCCATTGCCGCTCATCGCGGAGGCGGGCGAGGAAAGTGAGACGGAGGGGCGTGACCGCGTCAAGCGCGATCGGCCGGAAGTCCAGCAGGTGGCTTTCGATGGCGAAGGAGGCATCGGCGAAGGTGGGGCGGGTGCCGACGTTGGTGACCGAGTCGAAGCAGAGTTCGTCGGGCGTGCCCGCGGCGACTGCCATGCGGGTGACATAAACGCCGGCGGCGGGAACCAGGCCATCGTAGCCGGCGAGATTGATGGTCGGTACAGTGAGCCGGCTGCCGATGCCGCGGCCCGGAGCGGGCGTGCTGAGGATGGAGAAGGGCCTGCCCAGCAGCCAGCGAGCACGGCGTATGTCTCCCGTAGAAACAAGCTGGCGGATGCGGCTGCTGGAGGCGTCCATGCCACGTATCTGGAGCGGTTTGTAGATATGGACGGCGAAGCCGAGCTGCTTGCCGAGAGCGCTGAGCTGCTCCACGCCGGCCTGTGCCCGAAAGCCGAAGCGGAAGTTGTCGCCCTCATGCACCTCGACTGCGCGCAGGCGGTGGAGCAGCACGTTGCTCGCGAAGGATTCGGCGCTCTGCTGGGAGAATTCCGTGGTGAAGGGAACGACCACAGTGGCGTCGATGCCGGTGGTGGCGAGCAGATCGAGGCGTTCGGCGAGCGTGGGCGTGATGAGGGGCGGCCCCCCGCCGGGGCGGAGCAGATGCGAGGGGTGCGGCTCGAAGGTGACGGCGATGGAGCGGGCCTGGAGAGCGCGGGCACGTCCCACGATCTGCGCCAGTAGAAAACGATGGCCAAGGTGAACGCCGTCGTAGTTGCCCACGCTCAGGACGGTGGCGCCGTAATCGGCGGGCAGGTCCGGAAGGCCGTCTGGGGCAGCGTCGTAGAAGATCTGCATGGTTGACTAGAGCTCGATCGGAATGCGCAGTCCGTCATAGGACAGGCGGATGGACGGCGGTAGCTGCCCGTCCGTCTCGGCGTGCATGACTTCATGCGACATGTGGGTGAACCAGGAGCTGCGTGCGCCGATTTTCTCTGCCCAGGCGATGGCATCGGCGAGGTTGGCATGCGTGGGATGTGGCTGGGGACGAAGCGCGTCCAGTACGACAACCTCGACACCGTCGAGAAGGGCGAGGCTCGCGTCCGGGATGCTGTTCATGTCGGTGAGGTAAGCGGCGTTACCGAAGCGATAGCCGGTGACTTCCAGGCGTCCGTGCAGGAGCGGAACCGGAGTGAAAGTGACGCCGGCGGCGACCACGGGGCCATCGAGCCGGTGCAGCGCAACGCGGGCGCGGGTGGGGTAGGTGGCGTCGGCGGAGAAGGTGTAGGAGAAGACGCGCTCCAGCACCGCCGCGGTGGTCTGGTCGGCGTAGAGCGGCAGCTTCCGGTCGCGATGCGAGAAGCTCAGAGGGCGGAGGTCGTCCAGACCGAGGATGTGGTCGGCGTGGGCGTGGGTGTAGAAGACAGCATCGATGTCGCGAATGCCGAAGCGCAGCGCCTGCTGACGGAAGTCAGGCCCGGTGTCGATGAGGACACGATGCGAAGCAGGTTCAGCGTCCTCCGTCTGCCATTCGATAGCGATGGAGGGGCGGAGGCGCTGGTCGCGCGGATCGCTGGAGGTGCAGACACGGCAACTGCAGCCCAGGGTGGGCACGCCCATGGAGGTGCCGCTGCCGAGAAACAGGATGCTGGCGTTGAGGTGGGGCGGCAGGCGGAAACCTCTATAGCGTTGAGCGGCGCTTCGCGCCGATATTGAACGGAAGATACAGCAGGTCCTTCACTCCACCTTCGGTTACGTTCAGGATGACAAGTTCATGTGTGGTTACCGGATTGGCGGCTTGGCGGCCGGATTGTGGGCGCTGGTCGAGATGGCGTTTGTAATCTCCATGAACATCATGCGCAGCTCGAAGAGCGCATTCTGTAACAGGCGCTGTTCTTTGTCGTTGAGATTGCCTTTGGTCTTCTGGACCAGCACGCTGAGCATGTCGATGCTCTGGCGCGCGCCGAGGATATCCACGCGCGGCTGCTCGCCCGGCTGGGTGCCGGCGCCCATCTGCAGCGCGGCGGTCATGTAGAGGGACTGGACGAGTTTGTCGAAGTTCATCTCCCCAGCGCGGCCGCCGAGGGAATCGCGGGCGCCGGGATTGGCCTGGGAGATCATGTCGTCGAGCTTCTTCGAGGAGGCGCGATAGTCGGCGTCCTGCTGCGCAGACTCGGCAGCCGTCGGTTCGGGCAGAAGAGCTTCGTCGCCTTCAGACTCTTCAAGTTGGGAGTCGTCGGGAGGAAGCGGCTCAAGATTGCGATTCACGACTTCCTTCTCCACCGCGGGCTCATTCTGGACGAGCTTCGGGCCGAGTTTAGGTTCTGACGTTGTTTCCGGCTGTGGCTTGGCGACAGGCGCAGATGCTTCTTCCGCTGCAGTGGCGCCCTCGCGCAGATCACCTTCAATGGTGAACTTGCGGCGATCGGTGACGGTGAAGCCGGATGGCTGGTCTGGCATGGGGATGAACCTTCCTGTTTCCTAGGAGTGTTGCGTCGCGGTGCGCGCAAGTGGGGGATGAGTGACGACAGTGGCCGTACCGCCGGGATAATCAAGCGCCGGGTTGCGTTCGACAGCTTCCGCACGCACGATGCCGAGACCATAGCACGTGCCGTTGTAAAGCGCGGCGCTGGTGATGCGCCCCGCTGCGACGCCGGCGGCGGTGATTTCGAGCGGCAGTGCGGCCGGTTCGGACGAGAGTGTGAACTGCGCGAGGCGGCGATGCACTGCGCCGCGGGAGCGAATGCGCTCGACGATCTCCTGGCCCAGGTAGCAGCCCTTGGAGAAATGCAGCGCGCGAGTCTGGCTGGTCTCCTGCGGCAGATCGCGCTCGCCGAGGTCGACGCCATAGCGCGGAGTGCCTTCCAGCACACGTAGAGCTTCCGCAGCGCGGATACCGCAAGGGATGGCGCCGGCGGCGAGCAGAACATCCCACAGCATGCGGACGCTTTCGTTGGCGCACCACACCTCGAAGCGTGGCGCGCCGGTGGGGTATCCGCCGGTGAGTTGGACGGGCACGCCGCATATGCGCGTCTCCAGGAGCCAGAGATTGTCTGATGCCGCGGCTTTGGGGACGGACACGCCGAGCGCTGCGAGCAGTTGCGGGGCCAGCGGGCCGGCGAGGCCGAGCGCGGTGCGGGTGGAGGAGACGTCCTCCAGCGCGACGTCGTCCATGATGATGAAGCGGTCGAAGTGCGCCATCAGGGCGGGGATCTGGCTGCGATCGGTGATGACCAACAGGTGGTCAGGCAAAAGGAAGGCATCGCAGTCGCCCTGGATACGGCCCTGCGCATTCAGCACGAAGCTGTAGCTTCCCAGGCTTTCGGCGAGGCCCTGAATGTTGTTGGTGAGCATGCCGTTGAGCCAGCGCAGGCGGTCCGCGCTCCCGACGGTGATCTGGCCTCGATAGCCGAGATCGAAGGCCCCGGCGCCCTCGACCAGGGCGGCGACTTCTTTAGAAAGGACGCTAAAGACGGGGGTACTGCAGGCTCCAGCGAGTTCCTGAAGCGACCCAGAGGCCAGGCCGAGGGCCGACGCGAGTGCGGTGGGGGCGCTCACGGGGAGGGTAGCGGGCGCGTCCGGTGACTGAGCAAGCGTGGTGGCGGATGTGTCTTGCATAGCGGAAGCCTTCAGAAAATTATAGCCTTCTGGAAGCAGGCCAGCGGGCAGTGCGGGGGCGGTGACGCGATGGGATTCGGGGCAAAACGAGCCGTAGTTGCGGCGATGGCGGCTGGACTGCT
>DASXGY010000309.1:0-3044 GCA_036488835.1 Acidobacteriaceae bacterium | reverse complement strand
CCGCCCGTGCATCCTACATGGGAGAAGTGTTACCAGATACACTTTGCTCGTGCCAGGTATCCGCCGCACGGAGTGCAATGGGTGGGGTTACAGGAAGCTGCCGAGACGAATAGAAAGGAACCGCACGATGGCCCTTCGTTGGAGACATGTTACGGCGATCGTATTGATTGGCGATGGTCTGCTGGCCGTGCTTACGCCGGAGCGCGACGCTCTTGCCTGGCGCATGGGGCCGGAGCCATTTCGCTCACTGATGAGTTACATGGCCAAGCGTCCCGCATTGACGCGCTGGGTGGGAGCGACGCAGATTGCTGTGGGCGTCTGGTGGGCGCTGCGCGACGAACCGATGGGGATGCCGCGCAAGGTGTGAGCCGCGAGTTATCCAGTTCTATATCAAGATGGCTGTCCCGCTTCGACGCTCAGCAATAAGAGAGATACAAGGATGGGTGGAAGTTCGCGCGCCGTATCGCTATCATGAGCGCAATCATGCTGAACCGGCGAAAGTTTCTGGCTCTCTCCGCGGCTGCGTGGCCAGCGATGGCCTTGGGCGCGGGGAAGCACACTCCTCTGGGTGTGCAGCTTTACACGATCCGCAACCTGATCAAGGACGACAACCTTCTCTCGCTGCTACAGCAGATCCGCGCCATCGGTTATGAAGAGGTCGAGCTCTTCCCGGCTGTTTACAAGCATACCGAGCGTGAGCTGACCAGCATTCTGCGCCGCTCTGGGCTGACGGCCGCCAGCGGGCACTTCAACTACGAAGATTTTGTTTCCAAGATTCCGTACGCACACCGCCTGGGATTGAAGTGGATGGTATGTCCGATGCTGCCTAAAGTGCAGTGGGGATCGCCGGAAGGCTTTCGCCGTGCGGCTGCTGCCTTCAATCAATGGGGCAAGCAATGCCAGCAGCACGGCATGCGCTTCGCCTTTCACAACCACAACTACGAGTTTCAGGACCTGAAGGGCACTACGGGGTTCGACATCCTGGTGAAGGAGACGGACCCGGAGCTGGTGTGGCTGGAGATGGATACCTACTGGATCACGCAGGCCGGGCGAGACCCGGTGCTGCTGCTGAATCAGCTGGGCAAGCGTGTCCGATTGCTGCACTTGAAGGATCGCAAGGCCGATTTCCCGACGTCGCAGGTTCTGGATGCATCCGCAGAACATTTCACCGAGCTAGGCAACGGCACGATTCAGTGGCGAGCTCTGCTGGCGCTCGCGCAGAGGCTTGGCATCGAGCACTATTACGTCGAGCAGGACGAGAGCGACAAATCGCCGATGGACAGCCTGAAGATCAGCTATACGTTCCTGCACAAGATGCTCGGCTAGAGTTGTGCGTGTGCGCAGATTCGGCCGAAGTTGGAAAGCAGATCCCTCCATTCCGCTTCGCTCCAGTCGAGATGACGAGCACTAGAGTTGCGGCGCGGTGCTCCAGTCACAGGGAACCGCGGCGCGCTTTTCGCTGCTTTCACGCGCCCATTCGAGCAGACGCAGGACCCGCCATGCATCGACGAGCGTGACCGCCTGTTCTGCGTTGCCCAGCAGGGTGTCGCGCACATTGGCATAGAAGCCGCGGTAGTCGCCGGGGAGTGTGGGGACTTTGGTGTGTTCGGTCGCGCCTTTGGCATCGAGCGTGGTGATGGCTCCCCATGCGCTCTCCGGGTCCGTGCCCCAGGGCTTGCTCCGGAAGAGGTTGCCGGCGCGGAGCGCGTCTTCCTGCGGATCGAGGTTGTCCTTGCGATAGCTGCCTTGCGTGCCCTCGGCCAGAAAGCGCACAGCAGGGAGCGGCGACAGCGACGTCGAGCGTAGCCATACGGTGATTTCGGGATAGTAGAGCCGCAGATCGAAGGCGTCATCGACATTGGAGCCGGCGCGCTCCGAGCGCACATCGCCCCACACGGCCGTGGGCAGTCCGAAGAGGACCAACGCCTGGTCTCCGAGATGTGAGCCGAGATCGAGCAGGATGCCGTTGCCGCGCCCTGCTGCTTCGCGCCACGCGCCTTGTTTCGGCGTAGGGCGGAAGCGATCGAAGTGCGACTCGAAGGTGCGCACGGCGCCGAGTTTGCCGTCACCTTTTTTGCTTTGCTGGAGAAGTTGTTGCACGGTGAGGAAGTCGCCGTCCCACCGGCGATTGTGATAGACGAAGACGCGGCGGCCCGTCTCGCGAACAATAGGGAACAACGCGGCGGCCTCACTGGAGGACACAGCGACGGGCTTGTCGATGACGACATGCTTGCCGGCACGCAGGCACTGCTCGGCCAGGGGGATGTGGGTGTCGTTGGGCGTGGCAACAACCACGACGTCCAGCTTGGCCTGCGCGAGCATCGCGTCGAGCGAGGGGTACACTGCTACGCGCGGATAGGCCTTCTGCGCGGCGTCACCGCTTCGCTGAACAATCGCGGCGAGCTCGAGTCCTTCGGTGGCATCGATGACTGCCGAGTGAAAAACGCGTCCGGCGAGACCAAATCCGATCACGCCGCAGCGAATAGGTTGAGCGGTCAATCCTTTTCCTCCGGTCCTGCTTCGTCGAGGTTGGTTTCGGCGCCGCACTCGGTGAGCAGCATCATGGAGCGGCCGGCGACGATCACGGTCTCATCTACTCTTCTGCGCTGGAACTCCTCGTGCAGATCGTCCGTGTTCATCATGCACTCCCAGTATCCATCACAGGGGCACGCTGGAAGTTTGAACTCGACTCCTTCATGGTACGCATTGATCAGGATCAGGAACGAGTCGTCCATGATGGGATTGCCGTGTGCGTCTTTGGCGTTGAGAGTGCGGCCATTCAGCATGAAGCCGAGGCTGCGCCCCCAGGGCGCGTTCCATGCGCCTTCATCCAGCTCTGCGCCGCTGGCTTCGTACCAGGCAATGTCGCGGACTGCCGAGTGGTGGATGGCTGCCCCCTGGAAGAATTTGCGGCGGCGGAAGTTGTTGTGTTTTCTGCGGACATGGACCAGGCGGCTGGTGAAGTCGACGAGCAGTTCCTTGCGGTCGCTCGGGCGCCAGTCATACCAACTGATCTCGTTGTCCTGGCAGAAGGCGTTGTTGTT
>DASXGY010000321.1:0-7317 GCA_036488835.1 Acidobacteriaceae bacterium | reverse complement strand
TGAGCTGCAACTTCAGATGCCGTTGCGCGTATGCGTCGCGCAGCTCACGCAACTGGCGAAAGTAGGGGCGCACGGCTTCGGCATCGCGCAGATAAGGCGGCACGGTCATCAGCCCGCGCGCGTTCAGGTGGGTGAGGCTGGGCAGGCGTTCGAGGAGCTGTTCGAGCTCGGCGCTTTGGGGGACAAGGCCGCTCTTCGCTTCCTCATCGCTCAGCTTGATTTCAATCAGGACGGGCAGCGTGCGATGAAGCGCCGCGGCTGCTGCATCGAGGCGCTCCGCCAGACGAAGGGAGTCGACGGAATCGACTGCATCGAAGAGTGCGGCAGCGCGTGCGGCCTGGTTGGATTGCAGATGTCCAATGAGGTGTGCATGCAGCTCGTAAGAGTCGCGCAGGGCGACCCACTCGGGCTGCTTGGCATCGAACTCCTGCACCTTGTTCTCGCCGATGTGGGTGATGCCAAGCTCGGCAGCCGCGGCAATCGCCGCTGCGGAGTGCATCTTGGTCACGGCGATGAGCGTGATCTCGCTGCGCGAGCGCTGCACACGACGGCAGGCAGACTCGATGGTCTCTTCCACCTGCGTCAGGTTGCGATGCAACTCTTCGTGGGTGTTCATGCGTTCGCTGCGATCCGATCGCCGAAGCGCACGCAGTCCTCAGCCAGCGCGGTAAAGTCGTGCATCTGGCTGCGGTGGTTGGTGATGGCGACGCGCACCGCGTAAAGGCCGTCCAGCGTGGTGCTGGAGACGATGTAGCGTCCGGACTCCTGCAGTTCAATCACGAGACGCCGGTTCAGCGCGTCCAGCGCGGCGTCATCGAGCTCAGGACGCCGATAGCGAAAGCACACGACGTTGGTAGGCCGCGGCGCGACCAATTCGAGCCGCGGCGAAGCCTCGATGAGCCTTTCGAGATGAGCCGCCTGAGCCATATTTCCCGCGATGAGGCGGCTATAGGCATCGACGCCGTGTACCTGCAGGGACATCCAGAGTTTCAGCGCGCGGAAGCCGCGGGTCAGCTCCACGCCGCGATCGGCAAAAGGGAGACCGCCGGCCATGATGCCACCCTCGGCCTCTTCGAGGTAGCTGGCCTGCGTGGCAAAGGTAGCAGTGTGCAGGCTGGGATCGCGCACCAGCACACAGCCGATCTCGAATGGCAGATAGATCCATTTGTGCAGATCGAAGGCAAGCGAATCGGCCTGCTCGATGCCGCGGACCAGTCCGGCATATTCCGGGGTGAGCCGCAGGAGGGCGCCGAAGGCGCCATCCACGTGGAACCAGAGATCGTGTTTGCGGCAGAGCGCGGCGATGGCCGGCAGATCGTCGATGGCTCCTGTGTTCACGGTGCCGCAGTTGGCGATGACCACAGCCGGCCGATGGCCGGCATCGCGGTCGCGCTGGATTTGTAACTCAAGCTGTTCTAAATCGATCCGGTGCGCGTCGGTGACAGGAATGCGCCGGTAGGCATCGCGGCCCAGGCCCATGAGCTCGATCGCTTTCAAGGCCCAGGAGTGGGTCTCCGTCGAGCCGTAGACCAGAAGTTGCGGGTGCACGCAGCCCTGCAGCCCTTGCTTGCGGAGGTCGTAATCGGCCTTCGCATGCCGCCCCACGGCCAGACCGATAAGGTTGGCCATGGTCGCGCCGGTGGTCAGCAGGCCGGAGCTCTCCGCCGGCATGCCCATCAGCTCGGCCAGCCAGCGGAGACACGTCGCCTCCATCACGGCCGGAGCCTGGTGGCCGCCTGCCACGTGCGCATTCAGCCCGGAGGCGAGCATGTCGGCGAGCATGGCCAGTGGAGTGCCGGTGCCGCGCACCCATCCCCATGCCCGAGGATGACGGTTGCCGATGGTGTAGGGGACAAGGTGCTCGACGAGAGCGTCGTAGACATCGGCAGCCGGACGGCCGTGGCGGGGTATGCGGCCGGAGAGTGCGATCGCGGAGGCTTCGGGCAGCGGCCGCCATGCGGGCTGCTCCCGCAAGGTGGACAGGCTGTCGAAGGCGTCGTCCAGCATGCGGTGACCTAGCGCGCGTAGTTCCTGCCATGCTTCGGGCGTAGGGGGATCGAGCGTGGGCTTTTGCCGATGGATGTCTTCGCTGACAGACGAGTGGGCGGGCAAGGGCATAGACGGGAGACCTCGCGATTCAAAATCGGGCGAGGCACGCCGAAGGGTGTCAAACGCTCGGGTCCACGTCCCCGATTGGGGGATCGCAGCGCCGTTCTCAGGATACCGCGTCCGATGGTCCGGAAGCGACGCAGGGCGCCGGTTATGCGGGGGATCGATGACGCTTGAGCTTCAGGAAAGGCTGCTCCAGCAGGTGAAAGCTGGCGAGACAGAGGAGCATGACCAGGCACATCACCATCACGAGATACACCACGTCGGCGGTAATACCGCCGTGGAAGGTACGGACAACCCGAGGAAGCAGGTAGGTCTTCAATGTGGTGTGAAGAAAGACGCTGTAGACGTAGATGCCATAGCTGTATTTGCCGGCAATCCGGAGGACACGGGTGCTGAAGAAGCGTGAGGAAAACGACTCCGGATCAATTGCAATGGCAATGAGCGCTGCTCCCACCGAGCCGACGAGCGCAAAGGCGAACAGGTGCTCCACTTTGTAGTTGAGGGGTAGCAGCGCCGAGGTCATGAAAAAGGCGACCATCGCCGGGCACAATATCCAGAAAAGCCGCCGGCCCACCCGCACCGTCTCTTCCGGATGGGTGCGCAGCGCAAGCGCGCAGTAGGCGCCGGCGCAAAGGCCTTCCATGCGCAGCGGCAACATAACATAGCTCCACCGGGCATCGATGTGGAGGCCCAAAGCCAGCATCTTGAGCGCGAGGCTGGCGAAGAATGCGATCATCGCAATGCGCTTCAGCGTCTCGATTTTGCCGATCCGCCAGACCAGAACTGGCCAGATCATGTAGAACTGCTCCTCGCAGGCTAGAGACCAGAGATGGCTGACACCGAAGAGTCCTATCTGATTCAGCGCTCCGAACGGGTAGACAAAGTTACCGCCGTATAAGAGATAGGCAAAATTCGAGCGATACCACGGGTGATGGAAGACGATGCAGTAAAAAGCGAGGAAGACCCACAGTCCGTAGTAGAGGGGAAAGAGCCGGAGCGCGCGGTTGCGATAGAAGTTGAGCCAGCGGTGGTTCGCATTGCGCATGTCCCAGAGAATGCCCGTGATAAGAAAACCGGAGAGCGCGAAGAAGATGTCGACGCCATAGGCGCCGCGCAGCTTGACTTCATTCGCGAATCGAAGCAGCCCCCAGCTGGAATGGCTCAGGTCGCCGTAATGGAAGAAGAAGACGGCAATCGCCGCGAGCCCGCGCACGCCATCGAGCGCAGGGATGTGCCGCTTTCCCGCGTGCGGAATACTCGGTGGCTGTTGCACCGGGGCTTCGTCAACGATTACGGTTCCGCCTGCAGATGCTCGGGGGAGATCCGCCATGTAAGAAAATGCTCCTGGGATGATTCTGCCAGTTAGGATGCGCAGAGGTACAGGAGTACCCCGAAAAGAGCGAAACGGCTGGCTGGAGGGCTTTACAGGGCCTGGGTGAGGCGAGGCAGCAGACCGACGTGACTGGTTTCGTACAGCGCAAGCAGGCGCTGGCGCATCAGGTAGTAAGCGGCCGAGGCTTCGTGGATATAGAAGGGAATGCGCAGGCTCTGACGGCGCAACAGCATGGCCATTTCGATCTGCGTAATCGCCTTCTGCAGACGCGCGGCGTCGCGGCGCATGATCTCGGCGACAACCGTGGCGTCCTCAAAGTTCCAGCGCTGCACAAAGACCGCGAGGTCCAGCATCACCTGGGCGTTGCGGCGCAATCGAGGCAGGCCGTCGGTGCCGCCGAGCAGCCGCCACATTGCCTGGGGCTGCAGCTCCAGCTGATTGCCGCGCGGCTCCAGGTATGCTTTCGCAATTTTTTCGAGATCGGAGAAGTTCAGGGGCTCGATGCGCGCGAGCAGCATGTTCCAGGTTGTTCTCTGTTGAGCTCTGCGCCGCAGGAAGAAGCGCAACTGGATCCCGACGATTGCCAGCAGGAGGAGTCCGATAGTAACGAGGCCGACCACTTTAATGAGACTCCTTCTCCCGGGTACCCAAAACTTCTGCGAGATCGTAACTTACTCGGTCGGCAACTTGCAAGATCGCATCGTGTATTTCTGGCGAAAGCGATCCCTTTTGGGGCTCGTCCCGCCAGAGGGCGACGATCCAGTAGCCCAGGATGGACAGGTATACGGCCATCCGGACGTGCTCCACCTGCAAGTAATGGAGATGCGTTCCCCAATATCCGTGTAGCAATCCGATGATCAGAGTGACGGCAACCCACACCATCAGCCCATAGCCAATCGACATCACGTGAGAGCGCCAGTGGAGGCCGAGCCGCTGAGACTCGATCAGGACCAGGGTAAACATTCCGCCGATCACCAGGCTGGTGAAAATCTCCCCGCGAATCTCCCACACACCCGCCTGGGTAAGCGCAGCGGGATGTATCCACCGAACGATTGCAAATGAAATTAGAACGCAACCGCCAATCAGAGATGTGATCCAGAGCCGGCTCTTGCGGAGAGGGGAGCCAAGGGGCTGAAAAACCGCGCGCGCGACTTCTATGACCACGCCGATCTGGAAAAGGGCATCAAGCCCTTCCGCAATCCAGTAAACAAAGGCGTAAACACGATCAGAGCCAAGGCGGTAGGCGAAAAAGTGTGCAATTGCGCTGAGAATTGTGAAAATGCACCACGAGGCGAGCACCGGAAAGGTGCGCAGGCGCCGCCTCAGGCACATTACGGCTACCAGGGCGGCGTTCAGGACCGGTCCCGCCGCCCAGAGCACGGTATCCAGGAAGGGGAGCTTCACTGCAACTCCTATCCCGGTCAGTATCTATCAGCTCACATTCCGAGGAACGAGAAAAACGAGGTGATGGCGTTGACCGTGATGACGATCAGTCCCTTCGGCGGAGGATTCGTACCCCCCGGTGCGCCTTCGGCGAATGCAGATGTGGTTGCGGCGAGAAGGGCTGCGGAAAGGGCGAGGGTACGAATCGTGCGTGACATGGTTGAGGCTCCCGAGCGCGGATGCGCTCCAAGCAGGGTAACGAAAGTGCAGCAAAGTCGTATAGGAGAATTACCGGAGGGATATCGGTAACTAATGCTTTGCTTGACAAGTACAGCTGCGCGTGATTCCGCCATTGGCGTGTCCACCCCGCTCATCGTCCCTGTTCCTCAAGGTACTTTTCCGCCTCCAGAGCTGCCGCGCAACCCGATCCGGCAGCCGTGATTGCCTGCCGGTAGCGCCGGTCCTGCACGTCTCCGCAGGCAAAAACACCCTCCACCCGGGTGTGCACATCGTCATGGGTAACCACATAGCCGTCGCTGTCCAGTTCGATCTGGCCGACGAATGGCTTGGTGTTGGGCTCGTGGCCGATGCCCAGGAACATCCCCGTGACGGACAGAGTAGAGACGATTCCTGTCTTCAGATGCTTCAGGCGCAGCCCGGTGACTTCTTTCTGCTCGACCCCTAGAACTTCCTCAACTAGCACATTCGAAACGAATTCTATCTTTTCGTGGGCGCGGGCCCGTTGCAGCATGATGTGCGAGGCGCGGTAATTGTCCGAGCGGTGCAGGACGGAGACCTTGCTGGCAAAGCGGGTCAGGAAGAGAGCCTCTTCCATGGCCGAATCGCCGCCTCCGATGACGGCGATCTCCTTGCCGGAGAAGAAGAAGCCATCACAGGTGGCGCAGGAGGAGACGCCATGGCCGATCAGCGCCTGTTCGGAGGCCAGGCCCAGCCAGCGGGCGGAGGCTCCGCTGGCGATGATGAGCGTGCGGGTGCGGACGGTCTCCGAGCCGAGATTGAGGGCGAAAGGCCGCTGAGACAGGTCGGCAGAGACCAAGTGAGCCATGCGGAACTCCGCGCCGAAGCGGGAGGCCTGCTTTTTCATATTCTCGATGAGCTCGGGGCCCTGAATGCCCTCCGGCCAGCCGGGAAAATTCTCCACCAGCGTGGTGATGGAGAGCTGGCCGCCGGGCTCGTGGCCCTCGAGCACCAGCGGCTTCAAATTGGCGCGGGCGGTGTAGATGGCTGCGGTGAGCCCGGCGCAGCCGGAACCCAGGATGACTGTGTCACGAACAATGTCTGTCATGATCTCTATCTGTGCATCTTTGATTCTAGTCGAGTGAAAACGACTCCGCGACGGTTGGCTGCGAAGAGAAGGGGTGAGGAATGGCGGATCTAGTACTGGTGTATGGAATGCGGCTGCTGCCGGCCGATGAGGTGAAGCAGGTCGGCGCGGCTCCCGTGACACTGAACAATGGCAATGAAGCCCAGGTGACGATGCATGTGCTGGAGGGCTCACGGGAGCAGATCGAGAATCAGTTGAAGCAGAGCATCGACGCCTTCTTTGATTTCTATCCTGAGATTTGAATGCTGCGTCAGCGGACAACGGAGTAGCGATGAGGGCTTTCTGGAGATGGTCTGTGGCGGCGATGGCGTTGACTGCGGGAGTGCTCTACGTCCATGCGCAGGAGCAGAGCGCCCCAAACGGCAGCGCCCAGAGTGAGGCACAAAAAAGCGATGAGGTGCAGCCGCAGGCAACGGCTGAGGATGTGTTGGCCTCGCTCGTACACCACTCTGCCGTGATCTTCGCCGGCGAAGTGTATGCCATCCGGATGCCGCAGGGCATGAAGGGTCCAAGCGGCGTCAGTGGCCTGGTCTTCAGTTCGCGTCCGGATGCAGTCGAGGTGGAATTTCGGGTGGACATGGGGATTCGGGGCACGTCGATCGGCAGCAACTATGTACTGCGGATGGCGGTAACTACATGGCAGCAAGCGCCTCCGTTCACGGTGCATCAGCACGCGGTTACGTTCCTGAAGGCGGTGGACGCTGCCGGATTTTCGGGACCGGTGGAAGGCGCGGCCGACCTGCCAGGCATGGATCTCGGCGTGATGCCGTTGGACAACTCCAACCAGGTGGACCTGAGCCGGTTGCAGCGGCTGGTAACCCGGAAGACGATTACGCAGGCGACGATGCTCCCGCCCCCTTCCGGGCCGCCTCAGCCTCCGTCGGTGACCGATGTGGATACCGAGTTGGGGAAAGACACGCTGATCTCCGGGTCCAGCGAGGGAAGAATGCCCGAGCTGCGCAACAACACGGTGCCCTTTCTGGCGCTGGTGCGGGATGTGTCCGTGCTGAGCGCGGCCGAAGGTCAGCAGGCGAATGCTCCCGCAGCGGGCGCGGCGACACAATAGCGCGCGAACCGTAGATTGCTTGCCGCGCATCTCGCTTGCCGCGCATCTCTCAGGTATAGGCTGTGAGCGCAGGAGCGA
>DASXGY010000278.1:0-3222 GCA_036488835.1 Acidobacteriaceae bacterium | reverse complement strand
GCGCCCTCTGCTGGAACAGCGAGACGGAAGACCATTCCCACGGATGGCGGAGCGCGGCGTAAGCCGCAACGTCCACTCAGGTGCCAAATCGCGCGGCGCTGCGAGCCTTCGCCTTCGCCGCCTCTTCTTCACGATTCTTCGGCGGCGCATTCGTCTCTAAAGAACGAAGCAGACGCATAGAGACGCTTGCTACCTCATCCACCGCCGCCAGGAAAGCCGCCTCATTCGCCTTCGACGGTTTGTTGAGTCCGCTGATCTTTCGCACATACTGCAGCGACGCAGCCCGCACTTCGTCCTCCGTCACCGGAGGCTCGAAGTTGAACAGCATCTTGATATTGCGGCACATAGGGCTGGCACCTCGATTCGTTGGAGCCAAAGCACAATGCTCTCGCTATAGAGCAATCATCCAGCCAGAAGATCAAGCCAGAAAGATTAAGCCACAGAAGCACACAACATTTTCGCCCATCGGGCCAGGGTATCGAAGCCGGATCTGCGAAGATCGTTCCGTCGAAGCCAACCAGAAGCGCCCGGGGCAGCCTTTCCCTGAGTGGTTCGCATCCAATCCCTTCGATCCATACGTCAATATTGGCATGAAAACACAGGTACAGCGGCCGCCTCCTGCGGACCGTGCAACTGCAGGAAAATAACGACTTTGGGGACGTTTTGCGAAAAGCCGGCATGAAAAGTTTTGCCTAAGGATACGAGATGAGTGACTCGCCAACTGGGACACCGCAGACGACAGGGCGCGTGTCCACTGGAATTTCCGGCCTTGACGATATTCTCAACGGCGGCTTTCCCCGCGGCCACCTCTACCTCATAGAAGGCGATCCGGGTACCGGCAAAACCACAGTGGCGCTCCAATTTCTTCTGTCGGGGCTGGAAAAGGGGGAACCCGGCCTATATGTCACCCTCTCGGAGTCGAAGCAGGAGCTGGAAGTCGTTGCCGCGTCCCACGGATGGTCGCTTGCCCAGTTGCCTATCTATGAAATGGCGCCGCTTCAGGACGAGATCGATCCCGAGGCACAATACACCGTCTTTCATCCCTCTGACGTGGAGCTCTCCGACACCATCTCATCCGTATTGAAGCAGGTCGACTCCCTCATGCCGCAGCGGGTGGTCTTCGATTCCCTCTCCGAGCTGCGCATGCTGGCTCGCGACCCGCTGCGCTACCGCCGTCAGATTCTCGCGCTCAAGCGTTACTTCTCCGGACGACAATGCACCGTGCTCCTGCTCGACGACCGGACCGCCCAAGGGAGTGATCTTCAGCTCCAGAGCATCGCCCACGGTGTGTTGATGATGCAGAGCCTGGAGCGCGATTTCGGCGTCAAACGTCGTCGTCTGGAAGTCCGCAAGTTGCGCGGCTCGAAGTTCCGCGAAGGCTTTCACGACTACAACATCGAAACCGGCCAGGTCGTCGTCTATCCCCGGCTCGTTGCCGCGGAACATAAGCCGGGATTCGCCCGGGAGTTTGTCTTGAGCGGCGTCCAGGCGCTCGACGATCTTCTTGGAGGTGGAATCCATACCGGAACCAGCACCCTGATGATGGGACCCGCGGGCTCCGGGAAATCGACGGTCGCCATGCAGTATGCGATCGCCGCTGCTCAGCGGGGAGCGTGTAGCGTATTGTTCACTTTTGACGAGTCCCTCGCCACTCTCCTCCAGCGCGCAAAAGGTCTCGGCATGGACTTGACCACGTATTTGGACGCGGGCACCATCGCCATTCAGCAGATTGATCCTGCTGAACTCTCCCCCGGCGAATTCGTCACCAAGGTACGCGACGCTGTCGATCATCACGACGCGAAAATTATCGTGATCGATAGCTTGAATGGATTTCTCAGCTCCATGCCCAATGAACAGGCGCTCACCTTACAGCTTCACGATCTGCTTGCCTATCTCGGACAGCAGGGCGTGGCCGCCATCCTGACCCTCTCTCAACACGGGTTTGTCGGATATAGCATGAATACGCCTGTGGACGTCAGCTACCTCGCGGATTCTGTGCTCCTCTTCCGCTACTATGAGATCCGTGGAGAGGTGAAACAGGCCGTCTCCGTCGTGAAGAAACGGACCGGTGGCCATGAGCGCACCATCCGTGAGCTCAGTTTCAGCAACCAGGGGATCACGGTAGGGGAAGCTCTGCGGCGATTCGAGGGCGTGTTGACAGGAACGCCAAGGTTTATTGAACAGGTGGGTGTGAACTCGAGTGCAAACGACAACCAATGATGCAGTGCATCGGCGAGTCGTTATCGTCGCGCCCACCGGACGCGATGCTTCTCTTGTAGCGGACTTACTGCGCAAGGCGGGCTGCGCATCGGAGGTCTGCCCTTCCGTTGCGGATGCATGTGCCGCCATTCGCACCGGAGCCGGAGCCGGCATCATCGCAGAGGAGGCTCTCGGTCCGGAAAATGTTGCGGAGCTGTCTGAGGTGCTGCGCGACCAGCCGCCCTGGTCGAACTTCCCACTTATCCTGCTCACCATCGCAGGAGAGGTCACTTTGTACAGTCAGCGCCGGCGGGCCATGCGCGAGCCTCTCGGCAATGTCCTCCTGCTGGAAAGACCGGTCCGTCCCGAAACCTTGATCAGCACCGTCGAAAATGCTTTGCGCTCCCGGACCCGCCAGTACCAGATGCGCGATCAGTTGGAGCAGTTCGGGCAGGCGCAGGAGGCGCTGCGCAAGTCGGAAAAGCTGGCCGTCGCCGGACGCCTCGCCGCAAGCATCGCGCACGAAATCAATAACCCGCTGGAGTCGGTCACCAATCTTCTCTTCCTGATGAGGAACGCCGATCCCGCCAGCTACGCTGCATATCTGAGCCAGGCTGAACAGGAGCTCTCACGGGTCACCGAGATCACGAAACACACCTTGCACTTCTATCGCGAGCCCGCCCGACCCGGCCCCGTGGATGTGGCTACCGTGCTCGAATCCGTTCTCACCCTCTATCATCCGAAGATCTCCTCTGCCGGGGTGCACGTGCAGCGTGAGATTCAGGCTGCCGACCCCGTCCTGGGAGCTTCCGGCGAACTGCGGCAAATCTTTTCCAACCTCATCATCAATGCCGTCGACGCCATGCGCCATGGCGGCTGCTTGACCGTTCGCATTCGCAACAGAAAAGATCCGGCCAACGACGCCATCCGCGGTGTCCGCATCTCCATCGCGGACAGCGGAATGGGCATTCCCGAAGCCATACTGCACCGCATCTTCGAGCCGTTTGTCACTACCAAGGGCGA
>DASXGY010000316.1:0-3125 GCA_036488835.1 Acidobacteriaceae bacterium | reverse complement strand
AACATGCAGATCACCGCCCGCTCCGAGCGGGCATTGCGCAGCATCTGGCTCAACGGCACCGGCCCATCCTCCATGGTCAGCCGCCGCCGCAGATAGTCGATCATCTGCCCTACCGTCACCGACTCATCGTCCACATTCAGCACCGGCCGCTGCTTCACACGCTCCAGCACCTCGCGGAAGACACGCACCAGGTCCACTGTGTCCGCGGCAATCTCCGGCTCTGTCCCTGCGTCCTGAAACTCGCGCAGCGTCGGGCGCGACCACGTTGCCTCCTCGATCTGCTGCTTCTGCTTGAGCATCTGCGCCGCATTCTTGAAGCGCTCATGCTCCAGCAGCCGCTCCACCAGCTCGCGTCGCGGATCCTCGCTCTCCTCGGCACTCTCCGCTGGGCTGCGCGGCAGCAGCATGCGGCTCTTGATGTGGATCAGCAGCGCCGCGGTGTAGATGAAATCCCCGGCAGCATCCACATCCGTCTGCTTTAATCGCTCGACATAGCCGAGGAATTGCGCCGTGATCTTGGCGATGGGGATGTCATAAATGTCGATGTCCTGCTTGCGGATCAGGTCCAGCAGCAGGTCGAGCGGCCCGTCATACACCTCGCCCACGACGACTGAAAAGGGCGAAACGCTCTCCACTTCATTCTTCCTGCGTGCCGCCTTCACGGGCTCATCCTTGGACGAAGCAGACTGCGGCTGCGCGTTTTGCTCGGTCGCTCGGTCGTCTGTCATTGCGCTGTCTCCGGACATTGCATAACTTCCGGCAGCAGGTGCATCGCTTCGTTCACCTCTGCCATGGTCTCGGAAGCCCGCTTGCGCGCGCGCACCGCGCCATCGCGCAGAAGGTCCAGCGCGCGGGCTTCGTTGTACTGCGCGCGTCGCTCCTGGATCGGCATCAGCTCGCGCACAATCGACTCGGCAGCCCATCCCTTGCACTCCAGGCATCCAATCCCCGCACTGCGGCAACCTTCGTACACCTTCGCCATCGTCTCCGGCGTGGAGAAGACCTTGTGTAGATCGCCCACCGGACATTTGTCCGGATCGCCGGGATCAGTGCGCCGCACACGCGCTGGATCGGTCACCATCGGCCGCAGCTTCTGCCGGATCACCGGCTCCGGATCGGTCAGCAGAATGGTGTTGTTGTAGCTCTTCGACATCTTGCGCCCATCGGTGCCGGGCAGCTTCGGCGAGGGCGTCAACAGCACCTGCGGTTCCGGCAGAATCGGTTGTACGCCGCGAGTCAGATCCCGACGAGCATTTTCGGCGACCAGAGACTCTTTGAGGTGCGCATGGGTAGGCGGAATGTAACCCGCTCGGGGATAGATTGAATTGAACCGCCGCGCCACCTCTCGCGTCAGTTCCACGTGCGCCACCTGGTCCTGTCCCACCGGCACAAAATCCGCCTGGTAGACCAGTATGTCCGCCGACTGCAGCAATGGATAGCCCAGGAACCCATAGGTGCTCAGGTCCTTGCTGCTCAGATTCTCCTGTTGCTCCTTGTACGTCGGCACGCGCTCCAGCCAGCCCAGCGGCGTGATCATGCTCAGCAGCAGATGCAGCTCCGCATGCTGCGGCACATGGCTCTGCACGAAGAGCGTGCAAATCTCCGGATCGAGCCCGGCGCCCAGCCAATCCAGCGCAACTTCCAGTGTGTTTTGCGCCACGTTGCGCGGGTCGGCATAGTCGGTGGTCAGCGCGTGATAGTCGGCAATGAAGAAGTAGCACTCGTACTTGCGTGAGCCGTTGTCGTTTGTCTCGTGCTGCAGGCGTACCCAGTTCTTCAGCGCGCCCATGTAGTTGCCCAGGTGCAGCTTGCCGGTGGGGCGCATGCCGCTCAGCACGCGGCGCGCAGGAGTCGATCGAAGCGTAGTCAAAGAAGTTGCGGAATCAGTCGTCAAAGCCATGAGAGTGCTTTGCCGATTGTACCGGCGCAGCCGGAGGTCAGGCGTGCAGCAGCAGAGCCTCGAATATTCCCAGGATCGGGGCCACGATCTTCCACGTCACCCAGCCGCCCACGATGAAGGCCAGCATGAAGCCGATCCAGCCAAGATTGTCATACATCGTGGCAAACCGGCCGGAGATCATGTGGCGGAAAAGATGGCTGCCATCGAGCGGCGGAAACGGCATCAGGTTGAAGACTGCCAGCACCAGGTTCAGCGCGATCCCGTAGAAAAAAATCAGCGTCAGCGGAAAGACCACCGGTGCGGTCGACATCAGGTCCGGGTTGATGGCCCCGGTCAGCAGGCCGGTCAGGCACTCGCGCCCCTGCGGCGCGAAGCGCTGCATCAGCACCAGCACAACGAACGACACGATCGCCAGCAGCAGGTTGCTGGCCGGTCCGGCGAGCGTCACCAGGATGTCGTCGCGCTTGTAGTTGCGAAAGTTGCGCCCGGTGATCGGCGTCGGCTTCGCCCAGCCAAACAGCAGGCCGCCGCCGAAGATCGGCGTGAACAGTGTGATCAGCGGCAGCAGGATGGTGCCAAATGGATCGATGTGCTTCGCTGGATTCAGCGTGACCCGCCCCAGCATCCGAGCCGTTTGATCGCCCAGCCTGGACGCCGTCCACGCATGCGCCGCCTCATGGAACGAAAGCGCAAAGAGCAGGACAATGAACTCAAAAATCTTCAGCGCAAACTTCGGATCCATACAGACTTTCTGCGTATATTGGTGCGGATAATCTTATGTGACAGGGCCTGAGAAGCACGTCGCCCCTGAGAAGCGGGCTATCACCGAGCGATGGTAGCACGCAGCCTCGCGTCACTTCCGCTCGCCGCGCTCCCACCCGTCGCCCGCAACTTCGCTCTTCTTCTTGATTTCTTTCGCCGGTACACCGCCGCTGATTGACCCGGCTTCCACGTTGCGTGTCGCCACCGCCATCGCGCCCAGGATCGCGTCTTCGCCCACGTTCACACCCGCCATCACCGACGCGTGATACGTAAGCCGCGCTCTGGGTCCGATCTCCACCCGGCGATTGTCGATGTCCTGCGAGTTCTTCGCGTGATGCGCGTGCGAATAGACGGAAGCGTAGTCGCTGACCGAGGTGCCATTGCGCAGGATGATCTCGCCGCGATCGTCCAGCATCACGTACTTGTGGATGGTGCAATTGTCTTCGATGGTGAGGTTGTAGCC
>DASXGY010000254.1:0-15237 GCA_036488835.1 Acidobacteriaceae bacterium | reverse complement strand
CCCCGCGCCGGCTGGCTGTGCTGGTCAGCGGTGTAGCGGCGCGACAGGAAGATGCGACCGAGCAGTTGACCGGGCCGGCCTGGAAGGTGGCATTCAAGGACGGCCAGCCGACGCCGGCGGCCGCGGCCTTTGCCAGGAAGGCTGGCGTTGTGGTCGAAGCACTCGTGAAGCAGACGACGCCCAAAGGCGAGTATGTCTCCGCCACGGCGACGAGGGCGGGACGCAGCGCCGCGGAGATCCTGACCGAGAAGCTGCCCGCTGAGCTGGGGAAGATCTACTGGGCGAAGAGCATGTACTGGCTGCCGGTAAAGCCGGAGCGGTTTGTGCGGCCGGTGCGGTGGATGCTTGCGCTGCTGGATGCAGCAGTGGTGCCGGTAGAGTTTGGCGGCAAGGTAGCCGGTGTCGTGACTTATGGACATCGCGTGCTGCATGGCGATGCGCCAGTGACGATTGCGGCGCCCGGGGAGTACGCCGCGAAGCTGGAAGCTGCGTATGTCGTCGCCGATGTGAGCGTGCGACGCGAGCGCACACGCAAGGCGCTGGATCGCGCGACTCGCACGGTGGAGGGCGCGCGCTGGCGTGAGGATGAGCCGCTGGTGGAGACGGTGACGCAGCTTACCGAGTGGCCAAGCGTGGTGCTGGGCACCTTCGAGCACGAATATCTGGAGCTGCCCGATGAGGTGCTGGTGACCGTGATGCGCGATCACCAGAAGTATTTCGCGGTGAACGATGCGAGTGGCAAGCTGGCCCCGCATTTCCTCGCGGTGCTGAATACGCAGGTGGATGCGGCCGGCGAGACAGTCATTCGTCACGGCAACGAGCGCGTGCTGCGCGCCCGATTCAACGATGCGCGGTTCTTCTGGACCTTCGACCAGAAGACGCCGCTTGCCGCGCGCGTCGAGTTGCTGAAGGCGGTGACCTTCCAGAAGGATCTGGGCAGTTACGCAACCAAGACAGAGACCAACCTGCGGCTGGCCGGCACCCTGGCGACGATGGCGAAGGCTCGCGGCATTGCCGTGGACGAGCCTGCGCTGCTGACCGCGACGCGACTGGCCAAGGCCGATCTGACAGCCGAGCTGGTGAAAGAGTTCACCGAGCTGCAGGGAGTGATTGGCGGCCTCTATGCGCGGGCGGAAGGCTTGGGCGAAGGTGTTGCGCAGGCCATCTACTGGCAGTATCGGCCGGCAGCGGCCGACGATGCGATTCCGCCCACGGTCGAGGGCCAGTTGCTCGGGCTGGCCGATCGCACGGCGACGATCGTGGACATGTTCGCGCTCGGTCTGGAACCGACGGGCTCGAAGGACCCGTTCGCGCTGCGTCGGGCCGCCAATGGCGTGATCCGTATTCTCGCCGAGTCAGGGCTGCCACTCCAGCTGAGCGAGTTGGAGCGGCTGGCCACGAGTCCGGAACAGGATGCGCTGGCTGAGACCGCGACCTCTGCTGTTGCCGCGTTCTTCCGCGAGCGGCTCGACTTCTACCTCCGCGAGGTGATGGGTTACAGCTATGACGTCGCGAAGGCGGTGTTGGCCGCCGGCGGTGACGATGTGGCCGATGCCATCGCGCGTGGGCAGGCGCTGGCCGCGGTACGCGCGTCGGATGCGGAGGGGCATCTCGCAGCGATCTCGGCAGCGTTCAAGCGCATCCAGAACATCCTGCGCCAAGCGCGCGAGAAGGGCGAGTCCTACAACACAGCGGTAGATGCGAATGCGCTGGTGGAAGCGGAGGAGCGCGCCCTGCATGCGCAGTTCAGCCTGATGGCGCCCGAAGTGGAGTCGCTGCGTGCGGCGCATCGCTACGCTGAGGCCTTTGGCCGCATTGCGACGTTGCGCCCGGCGGTGGACGCGTTCTTCGACAAGGTGATGGTGATGGCTCCTGACGCGGCGCTCCGGCGCAATCGCCTGTCGCTGATTGCCGAGATTGCCGGGCGCTTTTCGAGCGTCGCGGATTTTTCGGAGATAGTTACAAGCTGAGTGCTCCGATTGTCTCGAGCTGAAGCGCGCAATCGTCACAGGCTGAGGACGAATTGTTTCGCGCTGAGTTGTTGTCATGGTGGCCCCGGTTGATATGATGGCGGCCATATGGCTCTCTCTACTCGACGGCAGTTTCTGCAGACGGCAACCGCCGTCTCTGCGTATGCGTTAACAGCTTCGCGGCGGGCTGTGGCGTCGCCCTTCGGCCTGCCGCTTGGGCTCCAGCTCTACTCGGTGCGCAAGGTGCTGCCGACGGACTATGCCGACACCCTGCACAAGGTAGCGGCGCTGGGCTATCGCGAGGTGGAAGCGGCGGGGTTCTTCGGCCACTCGGCTGCCGACGTGAAGCAGGCGATGGCCGATGCCGGGCTGCACTGCGTGAGCGCGCACTATCCTTCGGACCAACTTTCCACCAAGCTCGACGAGATTATTGCCTTCCACAAGGTGCTTGGCGCCGACTACATCATCTGCGCCTATCCGGGTCATAAGAGCCCGCCGGCGAAGGGCGCGGAGCGCACCTTCTCGCTGGAAGACTGGCGCTGGAACGCGGAGCAGTTCAACCGCTACGGTGCGAAGGTGAAGGCTGCGGGTCTCCGCTTTGGCTATCACAATCACACGCCGGAGTTCGTCGTGGTGGATGGAGTGACTCCATACGACGAACTGATGAAGCTGACCGACCCGTCGCTGGTTACGTTTGAGATGGACTGCGGCTGGGTGATGGTAGGCGGCGGCGATCCGGTCACGCTGCTGCACAAGTATCCCAATCGCATCTCCATGCTGCATGTGAAGGACTTCCAGCCGGGCGTCACGCCGCCACACGCGGCGCAACTGGGCCACGGCAGGATCGATTATCGGCCGATCTTTGCGGCGGCGAAGAAGGGCGAGATCAGGCACTACTTCGTGGAGCAGGAGGAGTTCGATATTCCGTGGCAAGAGGCGCTGAAGATCGACGCTGACTACCTGAGGACATTCAAGGGTTGATCCATTCACTCAAGAAAAAAGCCGGCGATTTCTCGCCGGCTTTTCTCCTTTGCTTATCATTGTGAGCCAATCTAGAACGGGATGTCGTCGTCGGTGATGCCGGTGTCGCCGTAGTCGGGGGCTGGCTGCGCGTAGCCGCCCTGGGCGCCGCTGGAACTGCCGCTCTTGCTGTAGCTGGTGCTGCCGCCACCACCTTCGCCGTCGCCGCGGCCCGAGAGCAGGACCAGGTCGTTGACCATGATCTCGGTGCGATAGACCTTCTTGCCGGTGTCCTTATCGTCCCAGGAGCGGGTGGTGAGGCGGCCTTCCACGTAGAGCTTGCTGCCCTTCTTGACGTAGTCGCGCACGATCTCCGCGGTGCGGGCGAAGGCGGCGACGTTGTGCCACTCGGTGCGCTCCTGCCATTCGCCGGCCTTGTCCTTGTAGCGGTCGGAGGTGGCAATGCTGAAGTTGGCGACGGCGGCGCCGCTGGGGAGGAACTTGACTTCGGGATCCTTGCCGACATTGCCCAGCAGGATGACTTTGTTGACGTGCTTTGCCATGATTCGTGTCCTTCGTGGGAGCTAAACGTCGAGCATAGCAGAGGTCACCCTACCCCCACCCCCTCCCCCCTCCGGTGCGGGAGCCTGGCTTAAAACTCGGTTGTAATGAGCGGTTTAGCGGTCCTCCCGAGGGCTAAAAATGTCCAAACAAAGGACTTAGCTCTAAAAATGTCCATCCATTGGACTTACCGCCGACTCTCCAGGGCGTTCCTTCGAGGAGATGAGAGATGCCCCTGATTTCATGGTAGCGAATTGGGTAGGGTAATTTGGCACTTTCTTGCTTTGGAGTTGCGGGTGAGATTCGATTTGGGAATGGGTGCGGATTTTCGTCGGTGCCGCGGAAGTATACTCCGGGACCAAGTTCATTCTCAGGATTTGCGTCGCCGATGGCTTTAACCGCGGGCACAAAGATCGATAGCTACGAAGTTCTCGGTCTGTTAGGCGCAGGCGGAATGGGCGAGGTTTACCGTGCCCGCGATCCGGTCTTGAAACGGCAGGTCGCGATCAAAGTCCTGCCCTCGATTGTTTCGCAGGACTCCCAGCGGCTGCTTCGTTTTGAGCAGGAGGCGCAGGCGGCCGCGGCTCTCAATCATCCCAATATTCTTGCCGTTTACCACTTCGGCGTCTTTCAAGGCGCAACCTATCTGGTCTCCGAGTTGCTTGAGGGCGAAACTCTGCGGCAGTTGCTGCAGCACGGCCCGCTACCGGTGCGCAAGGCGATCGATTATTCGGTTCAGATTGCACATGGATTGGCCGCGGCACACGAAAAGGGCATCGTCCATCGTGACGTGAAGCCGGAGAACCTGTTCGTTACGAAAGACGGCCGGATCAAGATTCTCGATTTTGGTCTGGCGAAATTGGTGCACGACCAGTTACAAACCGACGGCAATGCTCCGACAATGACCGAGACGATGACCCCGAAGACAGATCCCGGGATGGTCATGGGGACCGCCGGGTATATGTCTCCGGAGCAAGTACGCGGCACGACGGTCGATCATCGCGCCGATATCTTTGCCTTAGGCGCGATTCTGTACGAGATGCTGACTGGCCGGCGGGCCTTCCAGCGATCAACGTCGGCGGAGACGATGACCGCCATCCTCAACGAAGATCCACCCAGCATTTCACAGATTGTGCCGACCACTTCTCCGGGGCTGCAGCGCGTCGTGCATCGCTGCCTGGAGAAGAATCCCCAGCAGCGCTTCCACTCGGCATCGGATCTGGCTTTTGCGCTGGAGGCCTTGTCGGAGTCGGGCCCATCGCCAGCAGTTACTGCCTCTCGGGCCGCGATTTTTAGTCCGTTGTGGTTCGCTGCCGGTGCGTTAGCTCTACTGGTACTGGCGGCCCTTGCCTATCGATGGTGGAGTATTCCGCAAACACCCCCTCGAGTTGAGTCCGTTACACAACTCACAGATGACGGGGCGGTGAAAGATCAAGGTGCGGAAATCGCGACGGACGGGTCGCGTGTCTACTTTACTGAAAAGTCGGCGGGCAGCTTTCGGCTTGCCCAGGTCGCTGGATCGGGAGGGCCGGTTGCTCCTGTACCTACCCAGATTGCCGGCGCTTACAGCGCAAGCATGGCACCAGACTTTTCAGGCCTGCTGGTTGTTGAGAATCCATCGGGACGCCACCCTCTTTGGTTTCAGCCGTTGCCCGGCGGCGATCCGCGCCGCATCGGAAATCTCGAAGCCCAGGGCGCAACGTTCAGCGCAGACGGAATGCAGATAATCTACACCGACGGTGCCACAATCGCCATTGCTGATCGTGATGGTGCAAACACGCGCAAAATAGCTGACCTCCCGGGGATTGGATACTTCCCGGCAGTCTCGCCAGACGGAAAGGAGATTCGAGTTACTGTCGAGGCGGGGGATGGCGATTCGCTTTGGACAATGAGATCGGACGGAAGCGGTATGCATCGCCTGCCAACGGCCGCCGCCGATCTTGTAGAAGTGGGATACGGCCGATGGACACCGGATGGTCGTTACTTCGTTTTTCACGCCTCGCACGAAGGTCGCACCGATATCTGGACTATCTCAAAAAAAAGGGGATTCCTCCGTAAAGCCAACCCGGTCCTTATGCAGCTTACCAATGGACCCCTCTCGTGCAATTTGCCGACCCCAAGCCGGGATGGAAAACAGATTTTCGCGAGATGTGCAAAGCTTCGTGGCGAACTTGTTCGCTACGACCGGACGTTGAAGCAATTTCTTCCCTTTCTTGGTGGGATCTCAGCAACAGACGTTACGTTTTCACGGGACGGGGCATGGGTGGCTTATCTCTCCTACCCCGACCAATCCCTTTGGCGTATGCGGGCCGACGGGCGGGACCGCGTACGGCTGACCTATCCTCCGATGGTCGCCGGGTTCCCGGAGATTTCTCCGGACGGCACAAAACTCGTATTTGCTCAGTGGAAGCTCGGATTGAAATCGGATTTGTACAGTGTCGGGATGAACGAAAGAACTCCTCAAAAGATCGTCAACGAAGCCACCGACTGTTTCAAGGCGAAATGGTCTCCCGACGGGAATTTTCTGGCATTCGATGTTCGGCTGCAGGAAATGCGCACAGAGCAGGTCTGGACAGAGATCGGCGTTCTTGATGTGAGATCGGGGAAGATCTCGGTGATTCCAGAGAGCCGCGGCAAAGAACAGCCGGTTTGGATCACACCAGAGGAATTGGTCGCGACAGCGAACGACGGATCTAAGGTATTTCGATATGAGGTTAAAACACAGGCATGGTCAGACCTTGCCAGTGGATCATATTCGGACTGCGGCTCAACCGATGGCAAATATGTGTACTGCACGACACTAGAGCCGGCGCGTCCGGCAGCGGTGCGAATTCGAGTGGCCGATGGCCGGGTCGAACTTCTCGCCGATCTCTCGGGAGTCAATCGAATCGTGCCGAACACCACGCGAGAACTCAATCTGACTCCGAATGGCGACCTATTATTTACCCGTGATATCGGAACCCAGGAGATTTACGCGCTGAATATCCGCTGGCCGTGACGACGTTGGTCCATAGGCCAACCTTGCAGATCCGCGGCTGCGGCACCGCTTGAA
Source organism: Acidobacteriaceae bacterium (assembly GCA_036488835.1). Taxonomy (GTDB): domain Bacteria; phylum Acidobacteriota; class Terriglobia; order Terriglobales; family Acidobacteriaceae; genus KBS-83. The sequence goes on along the minus strand of DASXGY010000254.1, from coordinate 8,694 downwards.
GCGTGAGAATGGTCTGGGCCAGTCAATGGCTGGCGATTCCACACGGATGGCGTCCATTTGAACAGCCGCGGCGCGATGATTGCGGCTGAGCTGGTGCAGGAGTTCATCGATCGTTAAGAACAGATTTGAGCGTCATTGCGGAAGGGAACAGCAGATCGCTCCGCTTCGACCGGGATGACGATGCGTTGTGCGGAGAGGCGTAGACTCCCGCCTCTCGACACAGACTAGAGCTGCCGCCGGGCGGAATCTGCTTCGTTCGCCAGGTTTCGCAGAGTGCTTAAGAATTCCCTGGACTGTCCGACGAAAAGACCCTCCCCAGCAAAGAACTCGATCGTGGCCCTTGCGCCGCCGAACTTATCCGTCAGGGGACGGATAGCAGCGCAGTGAGGAAGCCTGGGGCTGATGAACTCGGCAGGCACAGGAAAGATGAGGTTGGTCTGGAAGAGCGGTCCACCGGGCGTGGTGTTGAAGTCTGGAAAGGTCAATCCCTTGTCTGTCACTGGAGTTTGGGAATTCTGGAAGTTGAACGGCGGCCCTTGTACTGCGTTTCCTGCGAAGTCCACCCACTCCAGAAAGTGAGCGACCTCGTCGCCGCCAATACCGAAGACGATTTTCAAAACTTCGAGGCTCGTTACTTTCTGACCGAGAGCGGGATAAAGACTTGATCCACCTTGTTCTATGGAGGCGAAGTGAAACGCCGCCGTGTTTGCGATTGCCTGGATGTGGTTTGCATCCTCGAAGTCGGCATCGGTTCTGGGGATGGCCGGCCGGTTGTTGATTTTGATTGCTTGTGGATAGGTGGCGCCGAAGTCGGGGTTGGTTGTGCTGCGATAGCGGATATACCAGCTGGTGTCCACATCGAGGTGCATAAGGTTGGTGAGGCGCCCGATATCCTGCGCTCCCGTGGCCTGGCTTCCTCGCAAAATGCGAAACTCGTCGAAGTTGACCGGATCCGCGCCTTTTGATTCCAGATACGCGTTCAGGAAAGCTGCGTGGCTGATTTCATCGAGGGTGTTGCTGGTGATGTATTGGGAGCCATCTCCATCGAGAAACTGAAAAGCTAATTGATAATTGTTCTGTGTGCCGTCGGTCACCCCGCCAAGCTCGGCATATTGCACCCATAAATCACTCTCGATCAATTCGGCTGCGGCGAGGAATCTAAGGATTGCGACATCCCCTCGTGTCAGGCCCGTGTCCTCGTCGTTGTCCTGACCGTAGGCTGACGTTTCTCCACCAAACAAGCCGGCACCGATGGTTGCTGCGGCACCTCCTGCCAGGATTCCGCCTTTCAAGAAGGAACGGCGGTTTGCTGGACGCGTGACTACGCTTTCAGGTTTCTCCATACTTTTCCTCCACTGTACGAAGCAAACTGAGACTTCCTTTTTTTATTCCCAGGTTTTCGAAGATCGCAGGAACTATCTGGAGAGCCTGCTGGAAGACGAGCGTGACGGCGTTCTGATACTGGGGGCGACGCTGGTGACGGTGCCGCCGCGTGTGCTGGCTGAGGAGCAGTGGGCAGAGCTGCGCCGGCCGGCGCGGGAGAAGACGAGCCGGGCCAGTGACGGCCAGTCACGTATCTTCATCGCCCACTCATAGGCCGCTTTCGTCGGGATGATGAGGACGGTGGTTTTCTTACGCTCGATTTCGGGGCTTAGTTCTATTTCGGGTCGGCGGCGATTTCCCGCGGGGCGCTTCCGGGTTGTTGCATGACGGCGGATGCGGCCTGGTCGAGCGTGGGGTTCGCCAGCTCTTGAGTGAAGCGGGAGCGATCGTCGTCTTCCTGGAAGGAAATGCTCTTGAAGAGAAGCGCGCTGCCGTCCAGATGAATGTGAATCAGGGTGAGCTGCCAGAGCGAGGGCGCGACCTGCTGCTGCTCGATGGCGAAAGAGCCGCCCTGCTTGAGGCGACCGAGAAGGCCGCCACCAAAAGTGACGTCGTGGAGCAGAGTGCCGTGGACGCTGCGAATGCGGTGCTGCCGATTGTCGGCGACGAGTTCGCCGGTGGCTGCGGCGAAGACGCGCGCCTCATGCGTGGGTGGATGGAAGGCGGGATTGGGCACGAAGTGCAGCGTGGTTTCTTCAGGCGTGGTGCGGAGGACGGTCCAGATGAAGCCGTCGGGCAGGAGGCGGAGGATGTCGTCAATCTGCTGGTAGTCGTGCGCGTTTTCGGTGAGCTGCTTCTTCTGCGCGTGCGGGTCGTGGACGAACTTCTGGATGAAGGTCTGCTGCTCGGGCTCGGCCAGTTCGTGGCCGTCCTTTACCAGGATGCGGTCCACGTTGCCGTGTGGGGTGGTGCCGACCCAGCAGAGAAGCTGCTCTTTGGGCTTGACGGAGTGGTCGAGATAGATCCAGTTCGAGTGGTCGTTTCTGTTTTCGGCGCGTTCGGTGTCGACGACCTGCTGGATGATCTGCTGCGGGGTTTGCGCGTGCGCGAAAGGAAGCGAGAGCGCCAGGATGGCGAAGGCGGGAAGATGTCGGTGGCGAAGCACGCCTTAAGGATGCCTGAAGCGGGAAAAGGTTTGGAAAAATTAGGGCGGGGGACAGCCGCCCCATCGGTCTACTTCAGCAGCCGGCGCCACGACGGGCAGGTTTGCCGCTTCCCATGCTGCGAAGCCGCCTGCGATCTCGGCGACGGACTGGAAACCGCTTCGTTGCAACAGACTTGCGGCGACCGACGAGCGATAGCCGCCCGCGCAATAGACCAGCAGGGGGCGATCTTTGGGCAGGGATGCCAGATGGTCCGCGAGACGATTGAGGGGAACGGACAGGCTGCCGGGGATGTGCTTTTGTTCGCGCTCGCGCGGCGTGCGGACGTCTATAACAAGCGGGGGGGCGAGCGGTGCGTGGCTGGACGAGAGGCGTTCCGCGGCGGACTGAGCGCTGAGGTGTTCGGTGGAGGCGATCAGGTCGGGACGGGAGTCGAGGCTCTGCATGCCGTTCTCGAGATATCCGACGACGTGATCAAAGCCGATGCGCCCGAGCCGAGTGGCCGATTCGGATTCGCGGCCAGGGGCCGCGATGATGACGATGGGATGCGCGGGATCGAGCACGGTTCCGGCCCAGGTTGCGTACTGGCCTCCGAGGCCGATGTTGATGCTGCCCGCCAGGTGCGCAGCCGCAAATTCCTCGGGGTCGCGAGTGTCTAAGATCTGGACGCCGACCTGCATGCTAATTTGCACGCCGCCGACCTGCGCGCCATCCGCTTGCAATGCCAGCACGGCATCGAGCGTCAGTGGCTTCATCTCACGCGCTAAGGCTTCGTCCAGGGTGGGCCGCTCCTGGCTGTTGAGCACGGCGTCATAGGTGAAGTAGGGCGGAGCTTCCGGCTGGTCGGCCGTCACCACTCGAATGAAGGCTTCCTTGCTCATGGGCTGCAGGGCATAGTTCAATCGCCGCTGTTCGCCCATGGTCGATACAGTTTCCTTGCTGATCGCCCTGCCGCAAAGCGAACCTGCGCCATGGGCGGGATAGACCAGGCTTTGGTCTGGCAGGGGCAGAAGTTTTTCGTGCAGGGAATCGAAGAGCATGCTGCCGAGGTCTGTGGCCGACCAGCCGAGCGCCGCGCGCAGGTCCGGACGGCCCACATCGCCGATAAACAGTGTGTCGCCGGTAAGTACGGCATAGGGTTGAGCATCGCCGGCATCGAGATCGTAAACGACGATGGAGATCGACTCCGGCGTGTGGCCCGGGGTCTCGAGGGCTTTCAGTCGTACGCGTCCGAATTCGAGACTGTCGCCATCGTGAAGAGCCGTGAATGCATACGCCGCTTTCGCCGTGCCGCCCAGATAGATGGTCGCGCCCACGCGATCGCGCAACTCCAGATGTCCGGCAATGAAGTCGGCGTGGAGATGAGTCAGGAAGACGTGCTTGATTTTGAGTGCGTGTTCGGCGGCGAATGCGATGTACTGATCTGTATCCCGCTGCGGGTCCACGACCGCTGCCGTGCCGGTTGCCTCGTCTCCAATCAAGTACGAGGCGTGCGCCAGGCACGGCAGATAGAACTGCTTGAAGATCACTTGGCCCCCACTGGCTCCGGCTTCTTTTCCAGGCTGACGAGCCGCAGGTACGGCTTGGGCGTCTTCCAGCCTTGCGGATACTTCTTCTTGGCATCCTCGTCGCTGACCGAACCGGCGATGACGACGTCATCCCCCGGCTTCCAGTTCACCGGCGTGGATACCTGCTCCTTCGCGGTGAGCTGCAGCGAGTCCACGACGCGCAGGATCTCATCGAAGTTGCGTCCGGTGCTCATGGGGTAGCTGAGCATGAGCTTGATCTTCTTGTCGGGGCCGATGACGAAGACGGTTCGGACGGTGGCATTCGTGGCTGCGGTGCGGCCTTCGCTGCTGTCGCCGGCTTCGGCGGGCAGCATGTCGTAGAGCTGGGCGACCTTCAGCTGGGTGTCGCCGATCATCGGGTAGTTAACTTTGTGGCCCTGGGTCTCTTCGATGTCGACGAGCCATTTGGAGTGGCTGCTCACCGGGTCCACGCTCAGTCCAATGATCTTGCAGCCGCGCTTCTCGAATTCGGGCTGCAGGCCGGCCATGTAGCCGAGTTCTGTGGTGCAGACGGGGGTGAAGTCCTTGGGATGTGAGAAGAGGATGGCCCATCCATTGCCGATCCAGTCATGAAAATTGATGGTTCCCTGCGAGGTTTCGGCAGTGAAGTTGGGAGCTTGGTCGTTGATGCGCAGCATGAATTCTGTCTCTCCTGATGTCGAGATTTCCGGGGTCCCGGACCCTGTCACCGCAGTTCAACTCTTCGATGGGGGAGCGATGTTTGGGAGGGAGCTTCGTTTGTGGATACTACGCCTCTCTTGCACTGCGCACAATGAATTAGGCCGCCCCAAGGATCGGCGAAATGGTCATCTAATGCGATCCATCGGACTGCGATTCGTCGGACTGCGCTCCATCGGATCTGGGATACCAGATGCGAAAGCCTTTCACCGGGATTGGCGATGGCGTGTAGTGGCGTTCGACGTATGCCTGTAGTTTCTGGTAGCTGAAAGGAGGGTTACGAGGCCGTGGAAGCCACGGGCTCAGTTCATAGACGCGAATGTCGGTCAGATTGTCGTTCAACGGTCTGAGCTCTTCGGCAAGCGGCAGATCGTGAAAAACGAGCGGAGCCAGGGGGCGCCGCTCGAGCTCGCGCAGCAGGATGTCAACGGTTGGGGGAGTGAAGGCGTCGATAGTGATGGCGTAGCGTCCAGTATCGAGGCAGTCCTGCGCCGCAGTTTCGAAGGATTTTGGCGCGACGGTCAGAGTGCGGTACACGACCGGGCACGGATGCTGGGCGAACACGGCTGGATCGGCCGCGTAAGTGGCCGCGCGCTTTGCCGAGTCCGCAACAGGAGCCTGCAATGGCCAGTACTGCAGATAGAAAAGAACGGTAGCAGCGGGGATCGCGACCAGAACAATGGCGAGTGGCGACCACCAGATGCGAAGTGAGGGACGGGCATCGATGGCGGCGACGCCGAGGAGGAAGGCGGGTGCGGCCATCATGAGGTGTCCATAGTCGCAACGGCCCATGGCGGCAGGCAGGAGTGCGAACCCGGTGAGAAACATGGGGATGGCGACACTCTCAAAGCGCCGGTCCAAAAAGGCATGGACTCCGACACACGCCGCAACGATATAGCCGGCGAGTATGACGATATTGGTAGGCGAAGGAAGGAGTGGAAAGGAAAAAGCTCCTTTCGCGAAGATGGCAAGCGAGGAGAACTCGCCCAGATACCAGGCACCCAGTAAGAGCGCGACTGATCCAAGGAAGAAAGTGACTGTAGCGCGGAGAGGGAACAGTCGTGCGCCACGCCCGGTAAGGAAGATGAACCAGAGGAGCAATCCGCTAAAGAGGGCTATGCCCTGCTCCGGCGAGATGGAGAGTGCGGCGCCGACACAAAGGATAGCCGTAGCCGCGACGACAAGAGGCTTCGTCCCGCGATCGAAGAGCCAGGCAACGAGAACGACAAAAAACGCTGAACCGATGGTGCGCGTGGGCGCATAGGCTGTGCCCTCCGCGAGGATAGCCGGAAGTTGGATAGCAAAGACGATCCAGAAGATGATGCGACGGTGAGGCAGAGGAAAAGGGAGCCATCGCATGGTGGCCCAGAGCATGGTTGTGCCCAGGAGCCATTGCAGTATCCACCAGCCGTAATAGCCATGAAAGATCGAGCCATGGGTAAGGCGCGCGAGCAGGACGGGGATATAAATATGCGCGGGGCCGTAGACGAATTCGAACTGTCGGTACGGGCGGAGACCCTGGACCATCATCTGGATGCGATTGAGAGCGTAAAAGGATTCGCCGCCGACCTTATGCCGGGCGAGAGGCAGGAGGCGAGAAGCGCACGCTAGAAGCGCGATGACGAGCGCAACGAGGAGCGAAGGGCGGCCGAGTGGCTGATCGGCTGACACCGCTTCAGGGAAGCGGCTGCGGGTGATCAACGCGAAGAGCACGCTTCCCGCGGAGAAGATAAGAAATGCCACGCGGTTGTTGTAGCCGACGACGTAGGAAAGCGAAACCGATGGCGTGACCGGTACAAGGTAAGGAAGAAAAAAAACTGCGGCGAGAAGCAAAAAGAGAGCCGCCAGCACGGAGCGTCGCGAGCGCAACGTTGGAAAGTATTCAATCATGGGATGGAGAGATTTTGCTATGCCTTCCCAGTGTATGTTTGGACGGATTGTGTGTCGACATTCGACGCTCCGTTGCAATTTGATTCACAGGGCGGAAGAGCCGGCCTGCCGCATGCAGTTCTATCCGCTTGATGAAACCATCCGCTGGCACCGCACGGAGCAGGCGAGCACCACCGTGCGGATGCGGATGATGGCGCCCTCTACCAGACATAGGTGCCGACGGAGCCGGCGCCGAGCGATGTGCTGAAGGCTTCGCCCTTGTAGCGGACGGCGAAGTTTTGCGGTGTGTCGCCGGGGTTGGAGACGATGAGGACCTGCTTGCCGTCGGGGGTCTGGAAGGCGACGTTGGGGATAGTGTCGAGTGAATTGGATTCGATGCGAACGGAGCCGGGCGGAACGAACTTCGACGCGTGGCCGAGGACGTAGTAGGCCACCAAGCGGGTGACGGTATCGCCGTCGATGGTGAGGGCGCCGTAGCAGACGGGGCAGCCGCCGTTGTTGGTGTGCGGGCCGGCGTTGGGGTCGGCGGCGAGGTTCCACAGGAGAACGTTCCTGCTCCAGTTACGTGTGACGCCGATGATGACGCGAGCGACGGGGTGCGCCACGTCCATGTTGGTTGCGCCGGGGCGGTCGTTGATGGACTGCTCGGTGAAGTAGATGTTCTTCGCAGGGAAGGCGTCGTGCACCTGGGTCATGGCGTCGACTTTGCCGCCGTAGAGATGCCAGGCGGAGCCGTCGATGTATTTGGCGGCGTCGGGATCTTTGAGGATGGACGTCACGTAGGCGGGGTGGTCGAGATTGTGATCGTAGAGCAGGATTTTGGTTTGAATGCCGGCCTGCTGGAAGGCGGGGCCGAGATCGTGCTCGATGAAGTCGGCCTGCTCGGGGGAGAGCATCACCATTGACGGCGTGTTCTTTTCGTTGAGCGGCTCGTTCTGGATGGTGAGGGCGTCGATGTTGATGCCTTCGGCCTTCATGCCCTGGATGTACTTGACGAAGTATGTGGCGTAGGCGGGAAAGTATTCGGGCAACAGCACGCCACCCTGGGCTTTGCCGGTGGTCTTCATCCAGAGCGGGGCGGACCAGGGTGAGGCGAGGATTTTGATCTTCGGATTGATAGCGAGGATTTCTTTGAGGACGGGGATGACGTCGGTCTGGTCGGGTGCGAGCGAGAAGCGTTGCATGTCGGGATCGGTTTGACCTTCGGGCAGGTCGTCGTAGGAGTAGACGTGGTCGTTCATGTCCGACGAGCCGACGGTGAGCCGGAGATAGCTGACGCCGATGCCGTCGCCTTCGGTGGTGAAGAGGTTGTGCAGCAGCGCGCCGCGCTTGGCGGCGTCCATGTGGTGGAGGAGCATGGCGCTGCCGCCGGTGAGCGCGAAGCCGAAGCCGTCCATGGTCTGGTAGGTCTTCGCGCTGTCGACGTCGATGACCTGGCCGGTGGGCGCGGCGCTAGTGAAGGCCAATTTGGGAGACTGCTCGGCGATGAGCGCGGAGCGATCGGGGTTGGTGAGCCAGAGGGTGGCGTCCTTTTGCGCGAAAGAAGGCAGTGGCAGAAGCGCGGCGGCGGAAACGAGAAGAGTCGTCAGCTTGGAATGCATGGGGGCCTCCGATGGGCTTGAGCGGCGCCGCCATTGTAGACACACGTTTGTTTACTTGTCGAATCTTAGCTGCCGAAGCCTGCTCACGTCGTTGCCGAAGCCGGTGTGCGGCTTGTGCGCGTTTTGGCCTGAGGACTGTGCCGGGCGGAGGGAAGGTTAGGCATGAATTCACGTGCCCACGCCAACCATTGGGGCTAAGATGAACGGCGCTCCCCCTATCGAACCGCAGAGGGTATCTCGATGAAGGGTCTGTTTGTCTTCGCGCTTGCCATCTTTCCCGTGCTTGCATTGGCTCAACAGTCTAAGGTCTATCTGGACCCGCAGGACGCATTTACCAGCTACTTCACCTCGGCACTGGAGAAGAAAAGCGTGCCGGTTATAGTGACCACCGATCCGACGCAGGCGGATTACACGGTCCGATTCCAGACGAAGGACAGTAACGGATCGTTGTTGCAGGGCATCGCGACGGCG
>DASXGY010000172.1:0-3464 GCA_036488835.1 Acidobacteriaceae bacterium | reverse complement strand
CTCGTGCCGGTTGTCCGCCTGTGGCTCCGGATGCACCAGCATACTGTCGATCTCCGGGCGTTCCAGTTTTAGTCGGTCTTCGAGCGCCGTGATGACGTCGTGTACGCGATGCATGGGCAGCGCGTCGGGTAGCGTGCAGTGGCAAGAGAGATGTAGGCGGTCTCCCATTCGCGATACTGCCACTTCGTGAAGGTCGATGATCTCGGGCAGTGTACGTGCCACAACGCGCAGGTTTTCCTCCAGACGACGGTCCTGCTCGATGGTCGCTGACGCGGTGATGGTGGCGGGCTCGCTCTCGATGTGCGTCAGCACATTGGTTACCTCTGGAGCGGCACGGTACATCTGCTCTTCCAACTCGCATACGAAGCGGTGGGCCTCTACCAGCGGCAGCGACTCGGCGACTTCGACATGCTGCTCCACGCGGAGGCCACCTTCTTCCTGCTGCACGCTCAGGTCGTGGAGCGTGACATTGTTGAGCGCGGCCACGCCGCGGATGCGATCGAAGATGCTCTCACCCAACACCTGACGAGGCACCGTGCGGATGGTGACATCGGCCCCCGGCACCACCGCCTTGACCGCCGCAGTGACCCGCTGCACCAGCACCTCGATGTGCTCAGCAGTGTCGAAGCGCGGCACGGCGACGCGCAGGTCAGCGAAGACGCGATTGCCCGAACGGCGCACTCGCACTCGCTCCAGTTCCAGCACTCCCTCGATGTGCTCTACGGCGCGGGCGATGCGCTGCTGCGCTCCGACCGGCGCGGTGTCGAGCAGCTCATAGGTGGTGCGGCGCGCCAATCCCCAGGCGAAGCGCAGGATGACCACGGAGACCGCGAGCGCTGCAAGGGGATCTGCAAAGCGCAGCCAGCCGATGCCGAAGTGCACGCCTGCATAGGAAGCAGCCAGCCCAACAGCGACCGCGGCGCTGGACCAGATGTCCGAGGCGAAGTGAAGGGCATCGGCCTCCAGTGCCTGCGAGCCGGAGGCGGCTGCGACATGCTTGAGGGCGCGGGAGCGGCTGAGATCGACCACGATGGAGAGCGCAAGCACCGCGAACGGCCACACCGAAGGGCGCACGGACACAGGGGCGACAAAGATGCGGATGACCGCCTCGACCACGATCCATACGCACGACGCGCCCATGAGAAAGGTCTCGGTGAAGGCAGACAGCGTCTCCACGCGCGCGTGGCCGTAGGGGTGATCCTCATCAGCGGGTTTGTCCGAAATACGAACGGAAAAGAACGTCAGAGCGGCGCCGAGCAGATCGAGACCGGAATGCGCGGCATCGGAGAGCATGCCGAGGCTGCCGGTTAACAGGCCGGCGATCAGCTTGAGCGCCGTCATGCCGCACGCTGCCAGCATGGACATCAGGGCGGCGCCGCGTTTTCGCCTCATGATGGCCTGTCCCGGCTGCGTCGCGATTGTAGGCTCATCCGGCGGGGACATGCCCACAGCCTACACGGGGTCGCACGTACCGGGCCAGTCAGAGCGACGATGGCTTGCAAGCGGAATACAAGCCCGCGATGCCAAAGGTGTAAGGCGTCCAGCGGACATCGCGGAAGCCTGCGCGCTCGAGCGCTCTAAGCATCTCGGCCGGCGCGGGGAAACTCCCGACCGACGCGGGCAGGTACGTATAGGCACTGCTCGCTCCCGAGAGCAGGCGGCCGATGCGCGGCAGCACGCGCCGGAAGTAGAACGCGTAGAGCTTGCCGAGAACGCCGCCGGGCTCGCTGAAATCGAGGATGCCGAGCTCGCCTCCCGAAGCCAGCACGCGATAGAACTCGCGCAGACCGGCCTCATAATTGGCAAGGTTGCGAAAGCCGAAGGCGGTGGTCAGGAGCTGCAGCGAGTCATCGGCAATTGGCAGATGGAGTGCGTCGGCTTCCACCGCGATTGCTCCGTGCTTCGCGAACTTCGCGGCGCCGCGAAGCAGCATCGGGTGGGAGAAGTCGACCGCGAGCACAGGCACGGCCTGCGGCGGGCGGCGGCGCAGCAGCGCCATGGTCATATCGCCGGTTCCGCAGCAGACGTCTGCAATACGTGCCTCTTGCTGCGACAGGATATGACGGAACCGCCGTGCCGTGCGCCACCACCACAAGCGGTCGATGGATCCCGAAAGAATGTGGTTCAGCAGGTCATACCGGGGCGCGATGGAGTCAAACATCGCCTGCACGGCGGCTGCCGCATCGTGCTCGCCAGTTGTCCCGGCCGGCTGTGCGCCACGCGCTTGCACCGTCATCGACCCAGTTTCAGCCCGCGCCGGATGGCCTGGAGCAACTCGTCGTCACTCAGGTCGCTGACCACGTTAGCTTGCCCGATGCGGTCGAGCAGCACGAAGTGGCGGATGCCGCCGATCCTCTTCTTGTCCCCGGCAGCAGCGTTCACCAGGCGCCGCGCCGTGAGGCGAGGAAGTGACGGAAGGCCCAGCGCGTCGATTGCCGTCAGAATGCGATCGGCTTCGGCATCCGGCAGTCCGCGTTTGCGGCTCGCTTCGACTGCGACCCGCATGCCCCAACCGACCGCTTCGCCGTGCAGCAGCACGCGATAGTGTGTGAGTGCCTCGATGGCATGCCCCACCGTGTGGCCGAAATTGAGGATCATGCGCAGGCCCGCTTCACGCTCATCCTGCGCGACGACGCACGCCTTGATGCGCACCGACTCCGCAATCACGTGCGTCAGCGGCTCAGTCTCCTGCCGCAGCAGCGTCTCGGCGCGGCGCTCGATGAACTCGAACAATGCGCGGTCATAGATCAATCCTGCCTTCAGGCTCTCAAACAGTCCCGCGCGCACCTCCGCCGGGGGCAAGGTGCGTAGCACCGCGGTATCGGCCAGCACCAGCCGCGGATGATGGAAGCTGCCAATCAGGTTTTTCCCGGCGGCGAGGTTCACTCCCGTCTTCCCGCCGACCGAGGAATCCACCTGCGCCAGTAGCGTTGTTGGCACCTGGATGAAGTCGAGGCCGCGCGTATAAATGGCCGCGAGAAATCCGGTCACATCGCCAACGACGCCGCCACCGAAGGCGATCAGGACAGAGCCGCGGTCGGCCCCAGTGGTCGCGAGTTGCTGCGCCAGCCGCTCCAGCGCCGCCAGCCGCTTGTGGTGCTCGCCTGCGGGCAGCAGCAGGACGGTTGGACCTCCGTCAGCGGCAAAGCCGCTCAGAAAAACCTCAGACCATAGGGCCCAGATCTCTGGCGAGCTCACTACGAAGTAGCGGCGCGGCCGTTGACCGAAGATGTCACCAAGGTACTGCGGCAGATCGGCCAGCAGGTCCTCGCCCAGCAGCACGTTATATGCGGCTGAGGCAGTCTGGATGGGGAGAATACGCACTCGGCTCATCGTACCGCACGCCACTGCCATGGAAGATGAATGATAGCCTCGCGATATATGGGCAGAGCCGCCGTCCACCTTCCGGCAGTTACAGATTTCCTGATCATCGGCGCCGGGATTGCCGGTCTTCGCGCCGCCAT
>DASXGY010000150.1:0-10059 GCA_036488835.1 Acidobacteriaceae bacterium | reverse complement strand
CGAGTGTGTTGCAGTTGCGGTGACAGATGGATGTGGCCGATCTCGATTGATCCATGCTCCGCGGCGATGCGCAGATAGGCGCAGATACCGGCCGCCTGGCCGCTTTCCTCAAAGAGCGTGAAAAAGAGCGGGTCGCGGCTGGCAGCGTAGTTATCGAGACGGCTGCGCCACTCGTTCGTGTCTACAGGCGGGTTGGCAGGAAGGTAGGTCCATGCGGCTGCGCCGGATTCGTTGCAGAGCGCTGCATAGAGTTGTTCGCCGTGCCGAGCGGCATTGAGCGGCTCGATGCATGAATAGAGGCCCTGAAAGCCGCGGCGCTCGGGAAGCGGGCGCCGCTGCCAGTGCGGCAATGCGCGGCCAAGGGGTTGCGAAGCTGCTGCTGTGGAGTTTGCTGCGGGTGCCGTGATCCTGGTGGCGAGGCGCTGAAGCGCGGCGGCGATGGGTTGAGCGATGGTGGCGTCGGTGGCGAGTTGCTGTGGCATGCGCGAATCGGCGGTTAGCGGAATCGTGACGCATGCGTCCTCGAGCATGCGTGCGCCGAGCGTGACGAGCACTTCGCGCAGTGCGGTCTGGGCGTAGATAGAACGCGGGGATGCGTTGAAGAGGACGACGGGTTTGTCTGTGAGCTCGATGCCGCTGACCAGCCAGTCGAGCGCGTTTTTGAGTGCGCCGGGGAGGCCATGGGCGTACTCGGGCGTGGAGAAGATGACCGCGTCGGCTGCTTGGATCGATGCGCGCAGCGTGGCGATGGGGGGCGGGAGGTCGGTGCGGTCGGGGTTGAAGAGCGGGATGCTGCCCAGATCGGGGAAGATTTCGAGGCGCATCTCTGTGCCGGCGAGGACAGCCGCGCTCTCAAGCAGGAGCAGATTGGCGGAGCGAGCTCGGAGGCTACCGGCAATAGCGAGGATGCGGAGGGACGTACCCATTTCATGATGATCGCAAATGAAAGGATTTGACGCAGCCCGTCGCGTCGGATGGAATGCCGTCATACAGGGATAACGGGCCACCGGTGTGTGCACCAGCGATGCAGGCAAGGAGGCGAAATGGCGAAGGTGACAGGACTGGGCGGCGTGTTTCTGCGGGCACGCGACCCGAAGCGGCTGACGGCGTGGTACGCGGAGCACCTGGGGCTCCCGGTGACGGAGTGGGGTGGCGTTGTGTTTGTGTGGGATGAGTGCGCCGCGCCCGAAGGCCACGGGCAAACGATATGGTCGCTGTTCCCATCGGATACGCCGTATTTCGGCGATGGCGAGCAGCCCATGATGCTGAACTTTCGCGTGGATGATCTGGATGCGTTGCTGGCGGAATTGGCGACGAAGGACGTGTGGATCGACCCGAAGCAGCAGGATGAGGTGAACGGGCGATTTGCCTGGATCAAGGATGGCGAGGGGAACCGCGTCGAGCTTTGGGAGCCGCGATGATGCGCGGTCCTGAAGTCATGGCAGATATTTTGTGGGGATCGGCGTGGTGGGCGTTTCGCCGTCCCAAAAGATGGTGACGACCCAGTAGCGGTTGCCGTCCTTGAGCAATTGAATTGAGTTGATGCCGCGCTGGAATGGCTCGCCGTCTTTCGTGTGACGGGATTCATAGGTGGAGAAGACGTGCACTATATCGCCGAAGCTCTCGGTGGTGTTGTGGATGCCACGCTCGAAAAAGCCCTTTTCGAGTGCGGCCGCGGCGCGCTCCTGATACTGCTCAGGTGTAAATATTGCGACGTCGCCGCTGCCGGTCTTGTTGTGGCGGGTGGGGATGAGGCGCGCATCCGGAATGAAGAGAGAGCGGAAGCGGTTCCAGTCCCGCGGCTGGCCGGCTGGGCCGGAGATGACGTCGTAGAGAGAGGCGAGGATGGCGTCGACAGAGGAGACGTCGGCGGGCTTGGCCTTGGGCCAATCAGGATGCGCCGCTATGGAGCCGGGAGGCGCGGGCTTCGAGGTCTGCGCAAGGCCAGGGACACACAGCAGAAGGAGTGCTGCGAGGAGGGCGGACGGGCGTGCCATGCCGGCACGGTAGCACACCCAAAGAGTCCTCGACCGAGAGGATCGAACGAACGCTAAGGGGATGGCGTGGACGTCGTGGTGATGGCGGCTCCAGCGAAGGGCTGCGGCGATGACCACCACTTCGACGATCTCCAGCTCTGTCCCTTCAACAGCGTGCGCCGGCGCGGCCAGCGCACGTGCAGCAGATCATGGGTCTGTCCAAATAGAATTCGTCACGAGAGGGTGACGAGATGAAGGTTGCGGTGATTACGGGGGCTGCGCAGGGCATCGGGAGGCGCACGGCGGAGGTGCTATCAGAGGCGGGCTATGCCCTGGCGCTGCTTGACATACATGGATGCGAGGGGACGCTGGCTACGGTTCAGGCGCATGGGACGGATGCGAAGGAGTTTCGCGGCGATGTCTCGGACGAAGGAGTGGTGATCCGCGCTGTCGCAGCGGTGGCCAGACGCTGGGGACAGGCGGATGTATTGGTGAACAATGCCGGGATCAGCTTTATTGCACCGGCGGAATCGGTGCAGGTGGAGGATTTCCGGCGCGTTCTCGAGGTAAACCTGGTGGCGCCCTTCCTGCTGGCGAAGCATTTTGGCGCGATGATGCTGAAGCAGCGATCCGGAAGCATTGTGAACGTGGCGTCGATTGCCGGCCTGATGGGCGTGAGCGATCGCTCGGCGTACAACGCATCGAAGCATGGCCTGATCGGGCTGACTCGCACACTGGCAGCGGAGTGGGGCGGACGCGGAGTGCGGTCGAACGCGGTGTGCCCGGGATGGGTGAAGACGGAGATGGATGCCGCCGACCAGGCGCGCGGGACTTATTCCGATGGAGACATTACTGGCCGCAATCCGATGGGGCGCTTTGCGTCTCCGGACGATGTGGCGCGCGCGATCGCATTCCTGGCCGATCCAGAGAAGAGCGGATTCATCAATGGACAGGCGCTGCCGGTGGATGGTGGATGGACGATGGATGGTAGCTGGGAGAGCTTGCGGATGAGCAAGCGGTGAATTGCAGAGAGAGACTCGCCGAGAAGCGTTGCAGAGGGCAGAGCGCCTCTCGGCGGGGCAGGTTTTCTGGACCTCGCTGGCAAACTACTTCTTCATCCAAGCTTCGAATCCCAGAGGCGAGGACTCGATGCCAGGATCCGTCCAGCCGGCTGCGACTGCCATGCGGCGGATCTCTTCGAGAGGATAGGCGCGTTTGATCAGCATGCCGCGAAAGGTGAGCATCATGAACCAGCGGTTCAACCGGCTGACTCCGAGCCCCGCGACGTAACGCCGAATCGCGGCTACGGAGACATCGCGCCTCATGTCGATCAGCAGAGCTGTACCCCCTGCTTTCAAAACGCGGCGCATCTCCGCCAAAGCCTTGACCGGCTCGGAGAAGTTTTTGAAGGCGGCGCGGCAAACGACAAAGTCCACGCTGGCATCGTCGACGGGCAGGGCAGCGGCGTTGCCCAGTTGGAAACGCGCCTTCACTCCCTCGGCCGCGGCGTTGTGCCGGGCGATTTCGACGAAGCTTTTGCTGATGTCCACCGCACGCACTTGCAGGCCGCGTTTGGCGAGCTCGATGGAGAGAAAACCCGGTCCGGGCGCGACTTCCAACACCGAGCCAGACCCGGGAACCAGTGCCGCGATGCGCACTGCCAGTTGCTGGACCTCTGGCATGTCCTTGCGTGTGGTGCGGTCGTACCAGCGCGCGATGCTGCCTTCCATGCCCATTCCCTTGTAAGCTTTTACTGCGGTAGCCATATCGCTTATCCTCCATATATCTTAGTAAATAAGATAAATAGAGAATAAGACAAAAGGATCAAGTTGTCCATGGCTGTGAAAGCAAAATCGCGCCGTAGCGCCGGCGGGATGGCGGATGTTCTTACGACCGTGCCGGCGCCGGTCACTGCGGTGGACCAAATCGTTTTCGAACTCCGTAAGTTCATTGCATCGGCAATTTTTTTCAACGCCCAGGCGGCGGAGAAAGTGGGGCTGAGCCTGACGGATATGCAAATGATCCACGTGTTGCAGCTCTACGGACCGGCCACGCCTGGCCGTTTGGCTGCGTGGACGGGTCTGAGCACCGGGGGCGTAACGGTGGCGCTGGATCGGCTGCAGAAGGCAGGCTACATTCGCCGCGAGCCGAACCCGGCAGATCGACGGAGCCTGATCGTGACGCTGGCGCCGGTGCGCAATCGCAAGCTTTCTGCGATCTACGGGGAGGTAGAGAGCGAAACGCGACGGCTCCTAGCCACATTGCCGTCGGATGATCTTGAGGCGGTGATTCGGTTTTTCGAGACGCTACACACAGCGCGGACGGACGGAAAAGTCTGATGCGCTTGAGACAACGCTAGAATGATTTCGATCGGAGGCTTCCTATGGAGCGTCGCAGATTTCTTACAACGTCACTGGCAACCGCAGGGCTTGCGCTTGCCCGTGATGGTGGGGCACAGGCGCCAGCAGGCAGCGTCGCGCGGGAATACTACCAGATTCGCCGCTACCAACTGCAGTCTGGGCCGCAGACCAAGATTGTTGACAGCTACTTTGGCGATGCGTTGATTCCCGCGCTGACGCGCATGGGAATGGGGCCGATCGGTGCGTTCAAGCTCGACTACGGACCGGAGACGCCCACGTTCTATGTGCTGATTCCGGGGCGGTCGGTGGAGGTGCTGGCGACGCTGGATTTGCGGCTCGCGCAGGATGCGGTTTTCCTCAAGGCCGCGGAACCGCTCTGGAATGCGCCCGCGACGGCACCTGCGTTTCTGCGCGTGGAGAGCTCACTGCTGGCGGCGTTTGAAGGCTGGCCGCGGCTGATCCCTCCTGCGTCTACAGCGACGAAGGGCAAGCGCATCTTTCAGCTTCGGACCTACGAGAGCCCGAGCGATGCGGCGCATGTTCGCAAGGTGGAGATGTTTCACAAGGGAGAGTTCGAGATATTTGAGAAGGCAGGCTGCCACCCGGTGTTCTTCGGCGACACGCTGACGGGTTCGCGCATGCCGAACCTGACCTACATGCTGAGCTTTGCGAATCTGGCGGAGCTGGAGAAGGGCTGGGCGGCCTTCAGTGCCGATCCGGATTGGAAGAAACTGTCGTCATCGCCGCGGTATAGCTATGAGGCGATTGTCAGCAATATTTCGAATTTGATCCTCAGTCCGCTGGCGGCTTCGCAAATTTAGACTGGCGGCTCAATGGATGGTCTTCATCTTGCGCTGCATGTAGTCCATCATCACGTACTCGCCTAGCCTGTCCGGGGTGGTGAAGTAGGCTTTGCCGCGGCACATGGATGTCACCTTCTGGACGAATTGCACCAGGCCGAAGTCCTGCGCGAGCATGAAGGTGTTGACCATGATGTTTTTGCGCTTGCAGCGGCTGACTTCTTCGAGGGTTTCGGCGATGACCAGCGGGTCTAATCCAAAGGCATTTTTGTAGATGCGGCCGTCGGGCAAGGTAAGCGCGCTCGGCTTGCCGTCGGTGATCATAACGATCTGTTTCATGTCCTTGCGCTGACGGTCGAGGATGCGCTGCGAGAGGCGCAGGCCTTCGCGGGTGTTGGTGTAATATGGCCCGACCTTGACGCGCGCGATCTGCGAGACGGGCATCTCCTCCGCAGAGTCATGAAAAAGCACGAGCGAGAGCGAGTCGCCGGGATATTGCGTGCGGATCAGGTGCGAGAGCGCCATGGCCACCCGTTTTGCAGGAGTGAAGCGGTCTTCGCCGTAGAGGATCATGGAGTGCGAACAGTCGAGCATGACGACGGTAGCGCAGGAGCTCTGGTATTCGGATTGATGGACGTGCAGGTCGCGATACTCAATGTTGAGTGGCAAGGTGATACCTTCGCGCGACAGGGCATTGTTCAGCGTGGTGTTGACGTCGAGATTGAGGACGTCGCCGAATTCATAGGGCTTGGAGGCGCCGGAGGCCTCGATGCCGGTGGCCCAGTGCCGCGTGTCATGGCGGCCGTAGCTGGATTTGCCGAGTGAGCCGAGCAGGTCGCGTAGCGTTTTGAAGCCGAGAAAGTCGAGGCTCTTGTCGGTGACTTCGAAGCGAGCTTCCGTCTCGGCGCGGCCGGTACTGCCGGGGCGCTTGGCTGCCTGCGAGGGATCGTGCGGTGCATCGATGGAGACGTACTCCTCCTGCTGCATGCGCTCGATCATGCGATCGATGAGCTCGTCCATCTGCTCGGAAGACATCTGCTGCAGACGCTGCTGCCCATCTTCATCGAGGAGGTCGCCGGATTCGAGCGCCTGGCGGATGGCTTCGCGGAGGTTTTCGAGGGTATGGTCACCGTTGAGTTCGGAGAAGCGCGAGTAGGGGTCCTGAAAGCCGGAGTCGAGGAGATAGTCGGAGAGGGCCTTGAGCAGGTCGTCCATCTCGATCTCGGAGGCGAGATCGCCGGTGTATTTGGTGTAGCGGACGCGCTTCATAGCTTCAGCTTAGTCTCCTGGGTGGACGGCGCGCCACCGGGAGGATCCGCAGGACGCTTTCGTCGTGCAGCAGACGACGCCGCGGCCAGCCTCCTATTTGCTGAAGTGCTCGAGCAGGTTATCGCTGTCGCGATCTACCGAGCGGAGGGTATAGCCGGCCTTGAGGAATTGTTCGAGACAGTCTTTGCAAGCGGTGGCGCTGAGGGTGGGATCGAGCGGGCTGTAGACATAGAATTCGCGATGATTGGCAAAGAAATCGGCGAAGGTGGTGGCACGAATGTCATTCAGGCGCGCCCAATGCGCCTCCCGCCGGTAGCCAAGCACCTCAGCAGCATCGGCATCGGGAATGCCCAGGAAGAGGCGGGAGCGCAGTGCAGGCGGCGTGTAGTAGTAGAGATAGAGATAGGTGTGTTCCTCGGTTACGAGGATGTCCTGAGAGTCGTGATTACGGAGCAGCGCTTCATCGCGAAGCAGCGGTTGATGTGGATCCGGTGGGAAGGCGAAGCGGCTCGCGGGCTCCATCTGATCAAGGTCAGCATGGTGCCAGCGGCAAAAGGCAGCAATTGCTGTATCGGCGGTGAGCAGAAAAAGCATGGCGACGACTAGCCCTTTCGCCGAGAGGGCCCGACGAGTGCGCGCAGTAGTGGCCTGCGCCAGCAGGATTGCATAACCGGCGGCGGACGCGAGGAAGTAGCGATTGAAGAACGGGCCGTGGCTGATCTTTACGCCAATGGCTCCGATGAGGGCGAGGCATCCGAAGATTGCGGCAAGCCAGAGCTCCTCCGGCAGGAGCGCGTTGAGTGTCTCTTGCGGAAGCCCATTTTCCGCTTGTCTGCGTTCGATGGCGAGAAGCAA
This sequence comes from Acidobacteriaceae bacterium, assembly GCA_036488835.1. Taxonomy (GTDB): domain Bacteria; phylum Acidobacteriota; class Terriglobia; order Terriglobales; family Acidobacteriaceae; genus KBS-83. Next base: position 2,799 of record DASXGY010000150.1, on the reverse strand, counting down.
CAGAAATATGAGCAAAAGAACCAATGCAGGCCCCACCATGGCGACCAGATAGCGCTGCAACACCTCGTAGGGATGGATGTGGATCCCGCCGATCAAACCTGCCGAGCGATACATGTGAACCATGTGCAGATAGAGCGGTGCGACGCACAGGGGCGCGATGAGCAGGACAGCCGCCACTCCCGGTCGACAGCGCCAGCTCTTGACTAGACCGAGGAACTCCACAGCGAGGAAAGGCACGAACAGGTAGATGGCGTAAACATGGGTGAGAAGCGCGGCGAGCGAGCTGAGAAAGAGCGCCAACGTCCATAGAGAGAAGCTACGGCCCTGTCGTGCGCGTTGCCAGCACACCAGCATGAGCCCGCACCAGGCGAGCACGGAACCGTGGGGGCGTGCCTCATAGGCGTAGTTGTGCGCCAGCGTGAAGACGGGAAAGAGGGCCGCGACACAACCGTAGAGAGGGCCGAGGCGCCGGCGAACAAAGACGAAGATGCACACGCAGAAGACCCAGAAACCCACGATAGCGGGGAGGCGCGACGCGACCAGGCCTTCGCCGAACAGGTTCTGTCCCCAGCGCGTGAATAGATAGAAGAGCGGAGGGTTGAAGTCGGCAGCACCGTGCAGAACGGCAGTCCATGTAGCGCCGAAGCTAGGGAGCCGGCAGAGCAGGACAGTGACGATCTCGTCGTACCAGAAGGTCTTCAGTGAGGCGCGCAGGAGCGTGTCCGCGAAGTAGAGGGCGGAGATCAGCAGGAATGCGATCACTATCATGTTGCGGGAGCTGCTTCTTTGCAAAGCTCCGGTGTCCGCGCTGGGTGCTGAGGATGGGGAAGCCATAGGTGACAAGGGATGATTGTAGAGCGAAAGTTCGGAATGGCGCGGGACGCGGCAATGGATTGCTTTCCATGCATAGATGGCTGTGTTTACAGCAGAGGCGGCTGTGTTGGCGAATGACCTGCAGCAGTTGACGATTGTCCTGGTGCGAACGCGGAACCCGCTGAACATTGGCGCGGTGGCGCGGGCGATGCTGAACTTTGGCGTGCGGGATCTGCGGCTGGTGACGCCGTTTGAGGCGTCGTTCCGTGAGGCGCGGTCGGCGGTGGGTGCGGGTGCGGTGCTCGGCGAGGCACGGGAGTTTGCCAGTGTGGCGGAGGCGGTGGCGGACTGCCGGCTGGTGATTGGCACAACGGCGGCACGGCGGCGTGAGTTGCAGCAGCGGCTGCTTGGGCTGGAACAGGCGGCCGCTCCGGTGCATGAGGCGCTGGCCCAGGGGCGAGTGGGTCTGCTCTTCGGCTCGGAGAAGCATGGGCTGACACGTGAGGACATGGAGCATTGCCATTGGCTGCTGCGGATTGCGACGGAAGATGCGCAGCCTTCGATGAACCTGGGGCAGGCGGCGGCAGTTTGTTTGTGGGAGCTGACGCGTGTGGCGCCTGCAACGGCTACGGAAACTGAGGCGCGGGCTGCTTCGGGCGAAGTGGAGCGGCTGGGGGCGCTGATGCTGGAGTTAGGCGCCTATACACATCCGAAGACGGCGGCAACTACGGAGACGGAGGTGCGCCGGATGCTGCGGCGGCTCCATGTGACAGATGCGGATACACATCTGCTGATGGGAATAGTGCGGAAGCTGCTTTGGAAGCTGCGGCACAACGGGGTGCCGGGCAGTGACACGGAGTAGCGATGCCGGAAAACACGAAGTCAGGGGGTGACGACGATGGGAATAGTGTTGGATTGAACGGTGGCATACACGTCCTTTTTGTAGAATCCGCCGGCGCGCGGGCGATTGCTCTGCCACTGGGCGCGAATGAGGTATCGCCCCGGCTGCGTCAGCTCCTGACGAACACCGAAGAGGGACGTGTGAAGAAAGCGGCGGTTGCCGATCACCAGAGGTACATTGCTGTTGGAGAGTTCAGAAGCAGTTTCGCAGGGGCGGATCGGCGCCGGCACTTCGGTCCCGCCGTCCACATCGACTATCACAATAGAAAAGCCGCTGCAGTCGGTACTGGAAACGGGACCGGATGCGCCGACGTCCTGATAGATCAGAAGCAGAGGGATATTCTGGCCGACGCGGAACCGGCGGCCCGTGACCTGGAGGCCAAGACCGACTCCTTTCTGCTGATGGATCGCCGCAAGATCGGAAGGATCAAGAGCATGCTGAGCCGCATCGGCTACGAGTGCGTCTCTGTAACTGCGCTCCGCACGCAACTGGGCGTCGCCGCTGTGCGCGGAGACGCTGCGGTGGCAACCGGTCGAGAGCAGCAAAAGCGAGGCGAAGACTGGACTGATACGAATGGACAGATGCCTCTGGTCACAATGCTCCGATTTGACAAGCGAGCCCGGCAATGGCACTTTGGTAGCGATGAGGTTCTGCGCCACCAGCCGATTTAGCTTTGCTTACCGTTATTGGTTTCCGATAGCGGCCTCGGCGGCGTGCGCGTACTTAGACCCCAGATGATCTAAAGCAGAGCGCAAAAGTCCCCAAGGCCGCGATTCCCATCGCGGCCTTTTCGTTTTCAGCGCACAAATTCACCAACGGGAGAGAGAGGCCATGAGCGACGCAGCAGCAGTTTTGGAGGCGGTAGAGGTGGGCCCAGAGCGACGGCTCATTGGGCCGGAGAAGCATCCGGAGCGGCTTACCGCCAAGCGCGACACTTCGCACGCGACGGTGGTGCGAGTGGGGGATGTCGCGATCGGCGGCGGCATGCCGGTGGTGATTGCGGGGCCGTGCTCGGTGGAATCGCACGAGCAGTTGCTGGCGGCAGCGGAAGGGGTGAAGGCTGCCGGCGCGACGCTGCTGCGCGG
>DASXGY010000117.1:0-4272 GCA_036488835.1 Acidobacteriaceae bacterium | reverse complement strand
CTGGTCGAGCACCGTGCGCTCGATGCCGTTGGCGGCCGTCTCGCTCTCGGGCTTCGGGCCCGCGCACTGACTGGCCAGATAGAGGAGCTGCAGGCGGATCAAATATTGGCGCGGGTTGAACATGCCGTCGCAGTGGTCGATACGCAGGCCGGTCACCTGCTTCTTCGCCAGCAACTCGCGGATCAGGCGGTGCGTCTCGGCGAAGACCTCAGGGGTCTCCATGCGCAGCCCGACCAGGTCGTTTATGTCGAAGAAGCGGCGGTAGTTGATCTCTTCTGCCGAGGTGCGCCAGAACGCGAGCCGGTAGGGCTGCACGTTGAGGAACTCGTGCAACGCATCGAAGCTGTGCGGATTGCCTTCGGTGCCGTTGATCGCTTCCAGAGCGCGGCGAATCGTGGGCTGCGCAGCGTCGCTGGTCAGCACGGCACGCAGCCGGGGCAACAGAGCAGCCATTCGCCGCTGCCTCTCGGCCTGCAGTTGCGGATCGGTGGTTTCATGCGGCGGCAATTGCGTCAGCTCGCGCAGCACCTCCGCCAACTCGGGCGGCATGCCTTGGGTCTCCTGCTCGCTGGGCAGTGTGCCGATGGGCCGGCGGAAGAAGATGAGTGGGATCGAGCGCGGCGCCACCGGCATGCGGTGGTCCGCGTAGTACTTCACGAAGAACCGGCCATCTTCAAACGCCACCTGGATGTGCTTCGCCTCCAGCTCTTCGCCGTACTGATTTCCCAGGATCGGCAGCAGCAGCTTGTTGCGCATCTCCTCCTTCAGCGGGCTCCAGTCGATGTCGAAGTAGTTGGCGTAGCGCGAGGAATGGCCATTCTCGAGCACGTCCTGCCACCAGAGGGAGTCTCCGCCGATGCCCATGTGGTTGGGCACGATGTCCAGCAGGAGACCCATGCCGTGGTCGCCTAGTGTCCCGGCAAAGGGTGCGAAGCGCTCCGCGCCACCCAATTCGGGGTTTAGCCGGTCGTGCCGTGTGACGTCGTAGCCGTGCATGCTGCCGGGCCGCGCCTCGAAGATAGGAGAGGCGTAGAAATCGCCCATGCCCAGGCGTTGCAGGTAGGGCACGATCGCCGCCGCCTGGTCGAAGTTGAACCCCCGGTGCATCTGGGCGCGGTACGTGGCAACCGGGACGCGAACATCGGTCTGGAGCAGAGAGTGGATGCAGTTTTGGTCCATGGCTTCCGGCGAATCTGGGTGAAACGGGTCTACCAATCTGGTCGAGCGATCCGGCGTCTTGGTTGTCGACAGCTTTGCTGTTTTATGGCGGTTCGATATGGTGGTCGCAGAAACGCCACGCTGCGGTCACGATAGAAGCAGGTTACTCTGAAGGATCAAGGGCTGTGAGGGTTGTCAGGGGGCGAACGGTTGCTTTCCGCGCTGTGCCGACGCTGCGACTTTACGAATCCCACCCCGGCACGGGAGAATGTGTGGAGCGATTGAAAGAAGAAGTGGAGAAACGAAAGATGCCTTTGTCCGGCGAAGCCATTCGCATGATGAACTACGTTGATGATGTTGCAACCACCATGCGACGCCTGCTGGCCGTAGCCCCTATGCTGACCAACGAGGAGCGGAAGCGCGTCAGTGAATACCTGCGGATCAGCTCGCCGAATGCGACCGAAGTTCTGGCGGCACTGGACAAGAAGTAGGCCATTTTTTCAAAAGGCCGAACTACGGCGGGGAACTGCTGTCCAATGGCCTGCGTATCCGTCCATGGGATAGCATGCGCGCTCTCAAGGACATCATCGGGCAGGTGCTGGATGCCATTTGGGCGCACAAGCTGCGGTCCTTCCTTACCATGTTCGGGATCGCCTGGGGCGTTGGGTCGCTGCTGTTGCTGATCGGCCTGGGCGAAGGCTTTCGTTCCGGCCAGCGGCGTCAGATGGCCACCCTCGGCAACGACGTGATCTTCCTCTCTGGCGGCAATATTCCTGCTGTCCCCAGCCAGCACACTGGCATGCGGCCGTACCACGTGACGCTCTCCGACGCCGAGGCCATGCGCAGGCTGCCTTCGGTGCGAGCCGTTACGGCCGTCGTCGAGGACGACACCATCCAGCAGGTGAGCCAGTATGCGACGACCGGGGGCGCGGTGAAGGGCATTGATACGTATTACCCCAATATCCGCACACTACCGATTGCAGAGGGGCGGCCGATCGACAGCAACGACCTCCGCGACCGGCGGCATGTGGTGGTCCTCGGGCAGAAGACCGCGCAACTGCTCTTCTCGGGGCGGCCGGCGCTGGGCGAGTGGATCCTGCTGAACGGAGCGCGCTTTCAGGTGGTGGGCGTCGCGGAGAAGACCGGACGCGGCAACAACAGCGGCGTGAACCAGAGTGCCTACATTCCTCTCTCCGTGATGATGGAGATGTATCCCATCAAGGGAGAAAATCTGCCGCAGGATGCGCTAGGCGGTATCCAGTACCAGCCGCGCGTCCATGGCGATAACGAGATTGCGGTGGCCGATGTTCATCGCCTGATTGCCGAGCGGCACGGCTTCGACTGGCACAACAAGGACGCTTTTGACGAATGGGACTCCATCAAGAGCCAGCAGATGGTGGACAAGATCTTTGACGCGATGGATGTCTTTCTGGGCAGCGTGGGGGTGGTCACGCTGGCGCTGGGCGCGGTCGGTATCGTGAACATCATGCTGGTCGCGGTGTCGGAGCGCACGCGTGAAATCGGCCTGCGCAAGGCGCTTGGGGCTACCAATCGCAGTGTGGAGCTGCAATTCCTGCTGGAGGGTCTCTTCCTCACCGGGATCAGCGGTCTGATCGGCATTGGTGGCGCGGCGCTGCTGATGTATGCACTGCAGTCTGCCATCGGGCACAACATGGAAGGTTTCGATCCGCCGCGGCTGGTGCCGTGGTCGGCGGCGCTGGCCATTGGCGCGCTCACGGCCAGCGGCGTCATTGCAGGCCTGGTGCCAGCGAGCAAGGCGGCGCGTCTGGAGCCGGTGGAAGCTCTGCGACGGGAGTAGCGACGATGCTGATCGATCTGCTGAAACAGGCTTACGAAGCGATGCAGTACAACCGGCGGCGCACCCTTATCACCGTGGCAGGGATGGCCTGGGGTATCGCAACCGTGGTGCTGCTGCTGGCTTATGGCGCGGGATTCAGCCGCGCCATCATGGCCATTTTCTCCCAGTGGGGCATCAACTCCATTGGCGTATTTCCCGGGACGACAAGCGAGCAGGCTGGCGGCAAGAAGGCCGGCGTGCCGGTGCGCTTCACCCAGGACGATCTTGACCGGCTCTCGGCGAGTGTGCCGGGTCTGGAACAGCTGACCGCCACGCTGGATAAGGACAACGTGGCGATCCAGAATGACCTGCACACCTATAGCTGGCACCTTGAGGGCAGCCATCCGGCGATCGCGGACATCCTCAACTACGACGTCGTGAAAGGACGCTTCTACACCGAGCAGGACAATCAGGAGCGCAACCATGTTGCGGTGCTTGGGTGGGAGGCGGCGAGCAAGCTGTTCTCCGGAATCTATCCCATCGGGCAGCGCATCCGCGTCGGCGGCATCAGCTTCACGGTGATCGGCGTACTGAAGCCGAAGATGACTGAGGACGAAAACAACATCAACCGTATTGTCCACATTCCGTTCAAGACGATGGGGGATATCAAGGATCTCAAGTACCTGGACGGGATCTGGATGACCTACCGCGGCGACCACATGAAGGTGGAACAGGAGGTGCGGCAGACGTTGGGCGCGGCGCATGGCTTCCGGCCGACGGATCACAACGCGATCTTTGTCGCGAACCTGATGGAGCAACTCTCACAATTCCGCATCATCACTGCCGCGCTCGAGGTGCTGATGGCGTTTATCGGCTCGCTGACACTGGGCATCGCGGGTATCGGGCTGATGAATATCATGCTGGTGAGCGTGCAGCAGCGAACGCGCGAGATCGGAGTGGAAAAAGCGCTGGGCGCCCGCAAGCGGCACATCCTTATTCAGTTCCTGGCTGAGGCGCTGGTGATCTCCGCGACCGGCGGTGTGCTGGGCATGCTGTTGGCCTATGGAGTGTCGCTGGCGGTGGGGCGCATCACCTTCTACAGTGCCATTGCCCAGAACGCCACCGATGCCGACATCCGGCTGCTGATCTCACCGCTGATCGTGGCCGTTTCCACTGGGATCCTCATCGTGGTGGGACTAGTGAGCGGGATGGTGCCGGCGCTGCGTGCTGCCAATCTGGACCCGATCGAAGCGCTGCGTTACGAGTGACCCTCCCCCCTCCCGCACCGGGAGGCCCGATTGCAAGGCTCCTGTTTT
>DASXGY010000035.1:0-6519 GCA_036488835.1 Acidobacteriaceae bacterium | reverse complement strand
CGTCGTCCGCTTCTCGAACTCCACCGGCATCCCGCTCATCCCGGACACCGACCCCAACGCCAGCCCGCGCGGCTTCGCCATTCGCTTCCAGCTCGCCGAGCACGTCCACACCGACATCATCGGCCACTCCACCGACGGCTTCCCCACTCACACCGGCGACGAGTTCCTCGAGTTCCTGCGCGCTCTCGCCACGAGCGACCCGGCCAATCTGAAGGGCTCGCCGCTCGAAGCCTTTCTCGGCTCGCATCCCGCGGCGCTCGCCTTCGTGCAGGCGCCCAAGCCCAATCCTTCCAGCTTCGCCCGCGAGAGCTACTTCGGCGTCACCGCGATGCGTTTCATCAACCAGCAGGGAAAACGTCGCTATGGCCGTTTCAGAATCCTGCCCACAGCCGGCAACGATTTCCTCGACGACGCTGCTGCCAAAGCCAAGTCACCGAATTATCTTTTTGACGAGCTGCCCCAGCGCCTAGCCAAAGGCCCAATCGACTTCCGCATCGTCGTCCAACTCGCGGAAGATGGAGACACCGTCGACGACGCCACCATCCACTGGCCGGAATCGCGCACGCACGCGGACTTCAGCACCTTCACCCTCAACGCCGTCGTGCCCGACAACGCCGCCGAGCAGAAGCAGATCATCTTCGACCCCATACCCCGCGTTGACGGCATCGAACCATCCGACGACCCGCTGCTTGAGCTGCGCGCCGCCATCTACCTGATCAGCGGTCGTCGTCGCCGCAGGTCCGCATAAGACGCGCATAAGCCGGTAGCAGCCAAAAACTGTGGGCGCCCACATCTCGCTTTTGAGCACGTGGGCGCCCAAAACCGGCAAAGCCCGGGACAGTTGCCTGGACCTGTCTGCCGGGACTCTGCAGTCGTCTATTCCTGCGGCACATCCCGGCACTCACAAACCTCATCTCTCCCCCTGTAAGCCTTGGTTCAGATAGCGCTTCAGACAGGAGCCACCATGTTCAGCAAGTCGAACGACGCCCGCCGCAAACGTGCTCACGACCGGCGCCCGGATAGAAAGCCCACGAAGACGCGGAAGCGGCACGAGACGAAGCTCCTCGCCGGACTGGTCGCGGGCGTGATCGGCGGCATTGTCGCTACCTGGGCGCTGGACAGATATCAGGAGGGCGCGCTCGAAGCCCGCCGCCGGGATAACACCACCGCCGCCCCAATTGTGCGTTACACCATTGGCGCGCTCGCCGGCGGCGCCTATGGATTTGCCGTGGAAATCCTCCCCGTCGTCCGCCGCGGCTACGGCACCGGCTACTCCAATCTGCTCTTTCTCGGTGGGTCGGAGGCGGTGCTCCCCTGGTTCAACCGCGGCCCTCGCCAGAAATTTCAACCCGCCTCCGGCGGTCTCTCCGCCCCGCTCGTCTACGGCGCCGTTCTCGAAACCACGCGCCGCATCTTGCGCTGGCTCCTCTGAACAAAACTGCTCGGGTGCCCCACATCTTGCGCCCCAGATCTGACTTTGAGATCTCGGATATTGCAAAAAAATCAGGCCAGCCCACAAGGCTGGCCTTTCCGCATCAACCAACGTCTAGCTACTGCGGCTGTTGCGCCGCCTGGTTTGCCTTGGCCGCCTCATTCGCGGACTTCTCCTGCTCGTACGCGGCCTTGTCCTGATGCTTCTCAGACTTCCTCGCGGCCTTGTCCGATTTCTCGTTGTGCTTCAGCTCTTTCTTCTCCTGCTTTTTCTCCTGCTTAAACTCCTTCTTCGTATGCGGCTGCGGATTCGTCACCTGCCCGTTCTCGTCCGTCTGCTGGGCAAGCAGCGCCGGCGTCCCCGCCATCGCTACCCCGATCCCCATACTCAGACAAAGTGTGGCAGCTGCAATCATTCTCCTGTTCGTCATTCGCTTATCCTCCGGGTCTGCCTGGCAAGCTCGTGGCCGACCTCAGTGGTGGGATGCCGGCGGCACAGTACCAAAGTGCGCAAGGCCAGTCGAAAGCTGCCAAATGGATGCGTCAGATTTTTTACAATAGAAATAGAGATCCAGACAGCCGCGTAGCTTGGTCTCTGCTTCAAGCCGGTTTCTCATGAAATAGCCAAATAAGATGGGCTGGAGATTTGCATAATCCGCAGCTCAGTCCACGGCACAACGTCAACTAACTCCAATGGTTGGACATATTTACCGATAACTCCAATAGAATGACATTTTTAGCCCTCCGCAGAGGGTTTAAACCCATGAATGGACGGGGTTTACAACCGCGGCCCCCGCACCGAAGGGGGGAGGGGGTGGCGGTCACGTTACCCTGCGCAACATTTCCCCCGAATCGCGGTTCACATGGCTGTCTGCAAGGCAAGCTAAAGCAGACGATAGGCCGGACGGAACGCGCACTTCCATACAGGAACCGCAGCATGGAAGCAGCAGGCGACGGGCCGCTGGCGAGGTGAAGGGTATGCGCATCGCAACAGCAATTCGCTCTTTGGTCCTGGCCGCCGTGGTCAGCGCGATTCCGGCCGCATCATTTGCCGGCGTCTTTGTTTCCGTCGGCATCGGCGCACCACCCGTCCTGCCGGTGTACGCGCAGCCGCTCTGCCCCGCCCCCGGGTATATCTGGACTCCGGGCTACTGGGGCTACGACGAGCAGGCTGGCTACTACTGGGTGCCCGGCGCCTGGGTGCTCGCGCCCTATACCGGTGCTCTCTGGACACCCGGCTACTGGGGCTGGGGCAATGGCGGCTACTTCTGGCACGGCGGATACTGGGGCCTGCATGTCGGCTTCTATGGCGGCGTGAATTATGGCTTCGGCTACTTCGGCCGCGGCTTTGAAGGCGGCCGCTGGGATCACGGCGTCTTCGCCTATAACCGTGCCGTCATGCATGTGGATGGTCCTCGATTCCATAACGTCTACAACGAGAGGGTCGTCAACAACTACAACACCACCCGCGTCAGCTTCAACGGCGGTCACGGCGGCATCAACGAACGTCCTAATGCCGACGAGCAACGCTGGTCGCACGAGCAGCACACAGCACCCCTGGCTGCACAGCACCAGAACGAGATGCGCGCCAGCCAGAACCGTGCGCAGTTCGCAAACGTGAACCATGGCCGTCCGGAGAACCTGGCCCGTACCGAGCCGGCTTCCTTTAACCGCAATATGCCCGCAAACACCCGGCCCGCGGTCAACAATGCCCGGCCCGCGACGAATAACCAGAACTTCAACCGCCCGGCCGTTAACAACGCCTCACGGCCGCCGACGCAAACGTATCGTCCGCAGGCGACCTCGCAGGCGAGCCGGCCCCAGCAGAACTACAGCCAGCCGCGCTCGCAGCCGCAGGCCCGTCCGCAGGAGTCCCACCCGCAGCCCGCACACAGCAATGGTGGCGGCGGCGGACATGAAGGTGGTCACGAAGGCGGCCACGGCCGATAATCAGCGCTAAGCAAAAGAGAGGGCGGACCATACCCGGTCCGCCCTCTCTTTTTGTGAAGTTCGCTTTACTGATGGGTCGCGGGAATTTCGCTGACGCTGTGCGACATTCCGGCCGCTTCCATGGTGGCGCCAATCATCGCCGGAATCCCCATGCACGAGTTCAACATGAGCTGGTAGAGCCGGTGGTCGCTCCAGTCCTGGTTGTAGAAGCGGCGGATGTAGCCGGCGCGACGGCGGTCGGTCGCCTCCAGCTCCTGCTGCGCATCGTCTGCACGACCGGGAAACTGATCGCGGAACCACGCCAGCTTGCGCGCCGTCGAAGCGTACACAAATACGTGGAAGGTGCCCGGTACATTGACCAGCGCCGAAGCCGCCCCGCGTCCCACCACGACGCAGCGTCCCTCGGCCACCCGATCCTTCAGGTAATCGCGGACGAGCGAGGTCATCCGCTCGCTGTCGAAGACCTCGGACGAGGACATGATCGCCGGCAGCCGCTCCACGCTGGCGTGCCAGAAGGTCTTGCCCAACCGGTAATACCAGGGATCGAGCCGTTCATCGCAGTTCGCGACGGCGGCCTTCTCCAGCCCGAGCTTGGTGGCGATCTCGTCCACGATGCAGTTGTCGATCAGCCGCCAGCCCAGGTGTTCGGCGAGGAGATGGGCAAACTCGCCGCCACGGCTGCCGTACTCGCGTTCCACCGTGATGATGCGTACCATGCTGCACCGCCTGTGCGTCGGCGTATCGCCGACATATGCGAGTGGAGATTATCACTCGCGTCCCTTACTGACTACTGAGACTTCGCGTACGGACGTTTGGTTACCGCCGGGAATCCCTCACTGCCGAATGTCGACGATGGTTGCGCCGGCGCCGCCCTCCGCCTGGGTAGCCTCCGTCACGGTCGCAACATGCGGATGGCTCGTCAGCATCGCCCGGAGTGCCCGCCGCAACACGCCCATCCCGGTGCCGTGGATGACCCGCACCCGCTGCAGTCCCGCCAGAAAGGCGCGGTCCAGGAAGCCCTCCACCTCGGCGCTGGCCTCGGCCACCGTCTGGCCGATGACGTTGATCTCCGCCCGCATGTCGTCGCTGGAGGAGGCCATGGTGACGGACACGCCCCGGCGCCGCGCCGCCTCGACCGGGTTCAGCTCCGCCGCGGCCCGTCGACTGGAGATCACCTCCGCTATATCACCCCGAGGCACCCTCATCTTCATCGGCCCTATCGACACTTCAAAATTGCTGTCATCGATCTGCCGCTCCACAACAGCAATCCGTCCCAGCGACTTCAGCCGTATGGTGTCACCCGCCGAGACGTGGCGCACCACGTGGGGCTGCGCCTGCGGATCACCTTTATCGGCGCCGGTGTGCTGTGCCACAGCGGTTGCATTGAACTGCTCTGCGAACTCGCGCCGCAGCCGTGCGATGCGCCGCTCTGCTTCCTTGGAGAGCTTCTGCTGCTGCATGCGATCGTCAACGGCTTTTACCGCCTCGCGCATACGGAACTCGAAGTCCTTGAGTAGCGCAGCCAGTTGCTGCTCCAGCTCGCGGACCTTGGCCTTCCACTCCTTCAGTCCTTCTGCTTCCAGACGCTGCCGCTCGCGTTCGACTTCGTTCTCGCGTTGCCTCAACGAAGCGCGTTCGCGGTCTACAGCGGCGAGATCCGCGTGCAGCCGGTCGAGGAAGTGCGCGATGTCTTCCGTCTGGTGCGAGAGCTGCCGCCGTGCCGCGAGGATGATCGCCGGATCAAGCCCGATGCGCTGCGCAATATTGATGCCCGCCGAGGCCCCCGGCACGCCGAGCCGCAATGCATAGGTCGGCGCCAGCGTCTGCTCGTCAAAGCCAACCGCCGCGTTCAGCACGCCCGCATGCTGGGCTGCGTAGACCTTCAGCGACGTGTGATGCGTGGAGATGATCGACCAGGCACGCGCATCGAGGAAGTGCTCGGCAATCGCGACCGCCAGGGCCGCACCCTCCTCCGGATCGGTCGCCGATCCCAGCTCATCCAGCAGCACCAGCGAGTGCTCGCCGGCCTTCGCAGCGATGCGGTTCAGGTTCACGATGTGCGCGGAGAATGTAGACAGGTTCTGCTCGATCGATTGCGCGTCGCCGATGTCTGCGAGGAAGCTGCGGAAGACCGGCAGCACCAGCCGCTCCGCAGGAACAGGAACACCCGCCTGCGCCATCATCGCCAGCAGCGCAGCCGTCTTCAGCGCGACCGTCTTGCCGCCGGTGTTCGGGCCGCTGATGATAAGCTGCCGCGCATCGGACTCCAATCCGAGGGTGAGCGGCACGATGCCGCCACCGCTGCGCCGCAACCGGCGCTCGAGCAGCGGATGCCGGCCCTGCTGCACCAGGAACTCCGGTGCTTCGTCGGTAGCGAAGCTCGGCGCGATGCACTCGTACTCATCTGCAAAGCGGGCGCGCGCCTGCAACGCATCCACCTCGGCGAGGATCGCCGCGCCGGTTGAGAGTGTCTGCGCCTCCCGCGCGATCTCGCCCGTCATCTGCATGAAGATGCGATGGACTTCGGCCTGCTCCTCATCGAGCAGCCGGATGAGCTCGTTGTTCTGCTCGATGGTTTCGAGCGGCTCGACGTATACCGTCTGACCGCTGCTGCTGGCTCCATGCACCACGCCTGGAATGCGGCGCTTCCACTCGGCCTTCACCGGGATGACGAAGCGCTCACCGCGGATAGTGATGAGATCTTCCTGTGTTGAGCCTTCACCCGAGAAGCGGCGCACTGCCTGTCGCAGGCTCACCTCGATGGCGCGTTGTTGCCGCTCGATCTCACGACGAATGCGCTTCAGATCGGGCGAGGCGTCGTCCTTGAGCGTGCCGTCCGGGTTGAGGCGCGACCTCAGCGAGCGCAGCAGCGGCGCAAGCTGGTTGCCCCGCAGCGGCTCCGTCATGGCGCGCAAGGCTGGGATGCGCGCCGCTAGGTCTTCCGGAGGCTCCTGCATCGCGAGATACCACGCCACGACATCATCACCGAGTGTGAGCAGCGGCAGCAGCTCCTCTACTTCGAGGGCAGTTCCAGGGATTCGCGCCTTTGCGACCAGCGTAGCTGGATCGAACAGCGCGGCCACTGCAGGCCGCAAGCCGGCGGCGAGACAGACGCGCATCTCCGCGATCGAGGCGTGC
>DASXGY010000293.1:0-3066 GCA_036488835.1 Acidobacteriaceae bacterium | reverse complement strand
ACACAATATCCGCAGAAGATGCAGCGGTTGTAGTCGATGTTGTAGACCTTCGCGTAGCGCTCCGCACTCGAGATGCGCTTTTCTTCCGTGTTCTCCGCCGCTTCGATGTAAATGCAGTTGGAGGGACAGGCGGCCGCGCATAGAAAGCAGGCCACGCACTTCTCCAGGCCGTTTTCATCCCGCTGCAGTACGTGCGCGCCGCGAAAGCGATCCTGAAAATGCGCGCCCCGATACGGCCCCGGGCCATCTGGATAGTTCTCCACTTCGGTCGGCTTGAACATCTCGCCGAAGGTGATCGACATGCCCTTGGCTACGCCGGCGATGTTGCGCACGATAGACATATCCCTAGTATACGACGGGCCAATCGCCTCCTCTAGGAACCGCCGCGTGCCCCCTTGGTCTGCTCCGCAACTCGCTCTCGCAACGCCGTTTCCGATCGATCGATATACGCACGATAGCCGGCCGGATCGACGAATGGATTCTCCGTCGCATTCGGATCGGCGGCGAGCGCCGCCCGCTTGCGATCCAAATCGAACTCCCAGGGATGCGCAGCCAGAAAGATATCGCAAGGCAGCGCCCGCATCTTGGCGAAACTCGCTGCGAGGTCCTTTTGGATATCTGGATACTTGGGATTGTTCACCACCTGATAGTCCGGCGTGGAAAGACTGCAGGCGAAGACCACGTGTCTCAACTGCCCGCGATCATGCACCTTCATCGCCCACGTGGTGCAGCCCTTGGTGTGACCCGGAGTGAAATACGGCGTCAGCGCCACGCCGCCCAGCGTCACCGGCTGACCATCCTTCAGCAGGCCATCCGGCGTCACCGGCGGATATGCATACTTGTCGCCCCACGCAAAGTCGTCCTTGTCCCCGTGTTCCAGCATCGGCGCCTCCGCCGGACTCACCAGCAGCCGCGCGTGCGTCGCCGCCTTCATCGCCGCCACGCCGCCTGCGTGATCGTAGTGACCGTGGCTGATCAGCAGGATGCGAACATCCGAAACCCGAAAGCCCAGCTTGCGAATGCTCGCCTCCACCAGCGGCACCGTCTCACGAAACCCGGTATCGATCAGGATGTCGCCCGACGGCGTGGTGATCAGGTACGAAGCCACCCCTTCAGCACCCACGTAGTACAGGTTGTCCGCGATCCGGAACGGAGGGACGGGCTGGTTCCACTTCGCATTAGCGGGCGGATACTGCGCAACGCCGGAAAGCGAAACGATCAGCGTGCAAAGGAGTGCGAACGAGCGCAGCATACGGCCACCCTGGAGCATTTTCACTGTCGGTGTATACGCGAGCGCCAATTTCCGCGTGGCTTTTCCGTCAAGAAAAGCCACACCTCGCGGAGCTTGGCCGTACACAGTAACAGTGAAAATGTTTTAACAGACGAATGCCAGTGCAACACGGGCTGGCATCCAAAAGTTAATATGTCGTGATACGATATATTTATGAAAGAGGGAAAATCCCCCTCGGAAGCACTCATCGAGCGCCTGGCCGAGTTTCGCTATCGCCTTCGCACCTTCGTCCAGTTCAGTGAGCAGGCCGCGCACAACGCCGGCCTGCAACCTCAGCAACACCAGTTGCTGCTGCAGATTGCCGGCGCGCCGGCCACCGCGGTCCCCACCATCGCCTACGCGGCTGAGCGCCTCGGCCTGCGGCACAACAGTGTGGTCGAGCTGGCAAATCGCTCCGTCGAAGAAGGTCTGCTGGAGCGCACCGCCGACGAGAGCGACGCCCGCCGTGTCCTGCTGCGCGTCACCTCCAAGGGCGCACGGCTGCTCCACAAGCTGGCGGCCCACCACCGCAGCGAGCTCGAAGTCATGGGCCCCGATCTGATTGAGGCGCTTATCCGCATCGAAAATTTTCCGCGCGACCACACCGCGGCGGAGCCGGCAACGCGTCCCGCCGTGCGAGGTGCACGATGAAAAGCCACTCCTCCACCCTCCGCGACTTCACCCCCGCGCTGCGCGACTTCAATTTGAACAGGCGCGTCTGGCTCATCTCCGGTCTCGCCGTCATCGTGGGTGCGGGCGGCGCCGCGCTCGCCGTTCTTCTCCTGCGCGCCATCGCGTTCGTCACCAACCTCTTCTACTACCACCGCTTCAGCCTCGCGATGGTCGGCCCCGCCGGCAGCCCGCTCGGCTACTGGATGGTGCTGGTGCCCATCGTCGGCGGCATCATCGTCGGCATCATGGCGCGCTATGGCTCCGACAAAATCCGCGGCCATGGCATTCCCGAGGCCATCGAGGCCATCCTGCTCAACGGAGCGCGCGTCCAACCGCGCGTCGCCATACTCAAACCCATCTCCGCCGCCATCGCCATCGGCTCCGGTGGTCCGTTTGGCGCGGAAGGCCCGATCATCATGACCGGCGGCGCCTTCGGATCGCTGCTGGCGCAATGGGTCAAGCTCACGGACGCCGAGCGCACCACGCTGCTCGTCGCCGGCGCGGCGGCCGGCATGTCCGCCACCTTCGCCGCGCCCTTTGCTGCCGTGCTGCTCGCGGTGGAACTGCTGCTCTTCGAATGGCGTCCCCGCTCTCTGATTCCCGTGGCCTTCGCCAGCGTCACCGCGGCGGTGCTGCGCGTCATCTGGCTCGGCGCCGGGCCGCTCTTCCCGCTCTCTGCGGAGGCGATACCCAGCGGCGCACGCTTCGCCATTCTCGCCGCCGTGCTGGGCGCGCTCGTAGGACTCGCCGCCGCAGCCCTCAGCCGCATGATGTACGGCTTCGAAGATATGTTCGGAAAGCTTCCTGTGCACTGGATGTGGTGGCCTGCCATCGGCGGCCTCGGCGTGGGCATTGGCGGACTCTTCTTTCCCCGCGGACTCGGCGTCGGCTACGACAACATCGCCATCCTGCTCGCCGGACACGCAACCCTCGCGCTCATCTTCGGCGTCATCGTCTTCAAATCGCTGATGTGGGCATTCTCCCTCGGCTCCGGCACCTCAGGCGGCGTGCTGGCTCCGTTGCTCATGATCGGCGCATCCCTCGGCGCACTCTCCGCTCACCTGTTGCACATGCCGGAGGGCACACTGGCGCTCATCGGCATGGGCGCCATGCTCGCCGGCGCG
>DASXGY010000463.1:0-7770 GCA_036488835.1 Acidobacteriaceae bacterium | reverse complement strand
AGCCACTCGCTCGGCGCCATGCCTCGCCGCACTGCAGACTCGCTCTCCGAGTTCACCGACACCTGGGCTACCCGTGGCGTCCGCGCCTGGCACGAGGGTTGGTGGGAGATGGCTGTCACCGTCGGTGACCTCGTCGGCGCCATCATCGGCGCCGGCCCCGGCGAAGTGGTGATGAACCAGAACGCCTCCGCCGGGCAGTCCGTCATCGCCTCCTGCTTCAACTGGCAGGAGCGCCGCAACAAGATCGTCACCGAAGGTCTGAACTTCCCCTCGAACGACTACATCTACCACGGCCTCGCACGACAGGGCGCTCGCGTCGTCACCGTTCCCTCGCCGGACGGCATGACCATGCCGCTCGAACCGCTCCTCGAAGCCATCGACGAAGAGACCCGCCTGGTCAGCATCTCGCACGTCGCCTTTCGCTCCTCCTACGTGCAGGACCTCCACGCCATCATCCGCCGCGCACACGCGGTGGGCGCATACGTGGTCGCGGATCTCTACCAATCCGCCGGCATCCTACCCGTCGACGTTCGCGCGCTCGATGTCGATTTCGCTGTCGGCGGCTCGGTCAAGTGGCTCCTCGGAGGCCCCGGCGCAGGCTACCTTTATGTGCGCAGCGATCTCTGGCCCGTGCTCGAACCCGGAGTCATCGGCTGGCAGGCGCACCGCGCTCCCTTCGACTTCGCAGGCGGCCCCATCGACTACGCCCCCGATGCCTTCCGATTTCTCAACGGCACACCCAACATCCCCGGTCTTTACGCCGCGCGTCCCGGCTACCAGATCATCCACGAAATCGGCGTCGAAGCCATCCGCACCAAGTCTATTCGCCAGACCACGCGTCTCATTGAGCTCGCCGACGAAGCCGGCATCACCGTACGGAGCCAGCACGATCCCGCACGACGCGGCGGCGTCATCATCCTCGATGTGCAGGAAGGCGAACGCGTCACCGCAGAGCTTCTTCGCCGCCAGATCCTCGTCGACCATCGTCCCGGCGCCGGCATCCGCATCTCTCCGCACTTCTACACCGCGGACCACGAGCTCGAACACACCATCCATGAGCTCAGTGCTATCATCCACTCCGCCGCCCCCGCACTCTGAACCCGCTCCACTGGTGAGCCTTGAGCACTTTCACAAACGGTCTAAGGCGAGAGTCGGATGCCCACGCCGCCGTTCCGTCAAAGAACGGCGGCACCAAAACACAACTCACCACCTCACGTATTTGTGAAAGTGCTTTATGTCCACGCAAGTGACATCTCTAGAAGTAGCGGTCAAACATCTCCAGCGCTCGCTCACCTCCGGCCAGCTCTCCATGATCGCGATCGGCGGCGCCATCGGCACCGGCCTCTTTCTCGGCAGCGCCTTCGCTATCCGGCTTGCCGGACCATCCGTGCTCGTCAGTTACACCATCGCCGCATTGATTGCCCTGCTGCTTATGGGCTGCCTTGCCGAGATGACAGTTGCACATCCCATCTCCGGATCCTTCGGCGCCTTCGCTGGCCACTACCTCGGTCCACTCGCCGGCTTTCTTGTGCGTTACTGCTACTGGTCCGGAACCGTGCTGGGCGTCGGCACAGAGGTCACTGCCGTCGCTGTTTACATGCGGCTATGGTTCCCGTCTATTCCCGGCCTGCTCTGGATTCTCCTTTTCGCTTCCGCGCTCGTCGCCATAAATGTGCTGCAAGTCGGCGTCTACGGCTCGCTGGAATACGCCTTCTCCCTCATCAAGATCCTGGCCATCATCGGCTTCCTCCTGCTCGCCGGTGCGATCCTTCTCTTCAGCCCACACTCAAGCGACATGGGCCTGCATCTTTACACCGTGAACGGCGGCTTCTTCCCGCTCGGCATGCGCGGCATGTGGGCAGCCGTCCTGGTCGCCATCTTCAGCTACTTCGGCGTGGAGATGATCGCCGTCGCCGCCGGGGAAGCGCGGGATCCGCGACGCGCCATCACGCGCGCCTTCCGCTCCACCGCCATCCGCCTCATCCTCTTCTATCTGCTTACGCTTGCCGTCATGCTGGCCATCGTTCCATGGAACCTGGCAGGCACTTCGACCAGTCCCTTCGTCCGCGTCATGCAGGTCTCGCACATCCGCTATGCCGCCGGCATTCTCAACCTGGTCGTGCTCATCGCGGCGCTCTCCGCCATGAACAGCCAGCTCTACATCACCAGCCGCATGATGTTTTCACTCGCTCGCGCTGGCTATGCTCCAGCGTTTCTCGGACGGCTCACCCGCTCGGGCGTGCCCGTCCCGGCACTGTTCGCTTCCTCTGCCGGCGTTGCCGTCGCCGCGGTGCTCTACACCCTCTACTCCACCGCCGCCTTCACTCTCATCTTCTCCATTGCCACCTTCGGCGCGCTCTTCGCGTGGCTCATGGTCTTCATCACTCACCTCTCCTTTCGCCGCCGTCATGTTTTCACAAAGGGAGATTTCAAAATGTTCGGCGCGCCCTGGACCACGCTGCTCGGCGCCGCGTCGCTGGTCGCCGTCATGATCACCTCCATCTTCACGCCCGGCTTCCGATCCATGCTTCTCTACGGCATTCCCTTCCTCGCGCTGCTCACTTTGCTCTACTGGCTCCGCGCACCGAAAACCCGCCCCGACGCCGACCTCTCCGAAGAGATGACTGCCTAATTTAGGCGAAGACACGGAAAACGAACGGCGCGACCAAAGGGAGCCGCCCAAGCGAATCGCGCCACCGGCGCGTCCGCCCGTGCGGCCAGCACCCTGATATTCTTCCTGCCGACTGTCATTCTTCCCGGAGGCACCACCCTATGCACACCGCTCGCTCGGCCGCGCTCCTCGCGCTGGCCGGCGCTATCCTCGCCTTCCCCGTCTCGCCGCTTTCCGCGGCCGCAACACCCGACAAGAAAGCTCATACCGCCGCAACCGCTCCGGAAACCAATCCCTGGGATGCGCCCCAGCCCGCCGTCGAGAAGCTCGACCTCAACACCTATGCCCGCATCCGCGAAGAGGGCATCGCTCACTCGCATGTGATGGAGCTCGCTTCCGCGCTGGACGATGACATCGGCGGCCGCCTTACTGGCTCGCCCAACATGGAGAAGGCCAACAACTGGACGCGCGATCAGCTCACCCGCATGGGTCTGGTCAACGCGCATCTCGAAGATTGGGGCGAATTCGGCATGGGCTGGCAGCAGCTCAACACCTGGGTCCGCATGACCGCGCCCGATACCGCGCCCTTCATCGCGCAAGCGACGCCGTGGTCGCCCGCAACCAATGGCGCTGTCACCGGCGAGGCCATCAACGTCAACATCGATGACGAGAAGGACTTCGACAAGTACAAGGGCAAGCTCGCCGGCAAGATCGTCCTGCTCGGCGAGATGCGTGACGTGCCCCCGGTCGACAAGCCACTCTTCGAGCGCTACACCGACAAGGACCTCGAAGAGCTCGCCGAATATCCTGCCGGCGATCAGAACCGCGACTATGCAGCGCGCGTGAAGCGCTATCTCCAGCGCTATGCCATGCGCGACAAGATCGCTGCCTTCCTCGTCGATGAAAAAGCCGCAGGCGTGATCCTGCCCAGCCGCGACGGCAAAAACAGCGGCGGCTCCGGCGGAACATTCTTCGACGACAACGGCGCGGCGCTCGGCTCGCAACCTTATAAAGCGGACAAGGCCGTCAAAATACCGGTCGTCGTCACCGCCATCGAGAACTACGGCCGCGTCTATCGCCTGCTCCAGGCGCATGTGCCGGTCACGCTGGAGATGAACGTCGAAACCAAAATCACCGGCGACCACCAGCACGGCTTCGACACCGTCGCAGAAATTCCCGGCACCGATCCCACGCTCAAAAATCAGATCGTCATGGTCGGCGGCCACCTCGACTCATGGGCCTCCGCTACCGGCGCCACGGACAATGGCGCCGGCACGGTCGTCGCCATGGAAGCCGTCCGCATCCTCAAGGCGCTCGACGTCCATCCACGCCGCACCATCCGCATCGCACTGTGGAGCGGCGAAGAGCAAGGCCTCTTTGGTTCGAGGGGCTATGTGAGGGACCACTTCGGTTCCTATCCGCTCGCCACCGATTCGGAATCGATGAAGATGCCCGAGTTCATCCGCAAGGCGTCAGGCCCAGTTGAAACCAAGCCGGAGTGGAAGACGCTCGATGTATACTTCAACGTCGACAACGGCACCGGAAAAATCCGCGGCGTCTATCTGCAGGGCAACGCGGCGGTCGAGCCGATCTTCCGCCAGTGGATCAAGCCGCTCAGGGATCTGGGCGTCACCACCATCACCATGCGCAATACCGGCGGCACTGATCACCTCTCCTTCGACGCCGTCGGCCTGCCCGGCTTCCAGTTCATCCAGGACCCGATGGACTACGAGAGCCGTACCCACCACTCCAACATGGACACCTACGAGCGGCTGCAGCCCGGCGATCTCGCGCAGATCGCAACCGTCGAGGCCATCTTCCTCTACAACGCCGCCATGCGCGACGAGATGATACCCCGCAAGGCCATGCCCCATCCCGAGTTGCGCGACCAGCAATCCGCGCCGCTCAAAGACGTCTTCCTGGGATCCGTTCCCGAACAGAAGTAGTAGAGTGTCTTCCAACAAAAGCGGAGAGCGCGTGGCTCTCCGCTTTGTTTTGCAATCGGATTAGCGAATCACCCGAACCTCGACGCCGACTCGAAGCGCCTTCCACGCCTTATCCGCCGTCAATACTGGAAGCTTCCGCTCGATCGCTAGCGCGAGACAGGCGCGATCACCTATTCCCAGCCCCAAAGCGCGGGTACGCGGCAATAGCTCTGCCGTTAGCCGTGCGTGCTCCTGTGTATACAACACGATCTCGTCAGCAACCGTGTGTGCCGCTTCCCAGGCTGGGCTTCCCTGCATTCCCAGGTTGATCAGCCGTCCGTAAACCTCTGCAAGATTGACGGTGCTGATCTGGGACACCAATCCCGAAGACAACACCACCAATCCGCCTGGCTCGCCCTTCAGAACTGCAAGTACCGCAGAAGCATCGAGCACGCAGCTACTCACGCTTCGCTGCCACACGTCGCTCTGCAATGAATCCATCCACAAGATCTGGATTCGGTCCCAGATGCTTACGCACCAACTCCTGGGCCCTCCGGATCCGTTGCATTCGTGTCGTCACGCGTAATTCACCATCTTCAACATGCAACAACAGTTCGTCGCCAGCTTTGACCTGCAAAGCTTTTCGCATTGCCGCCGGAATGACGATCCGTCCGTTGTCGTTCAAGGTGACGCGTTCATCCAATATGACATTCTTCATGATCTATGACACCTAGCATAGATTATGACACGAATGGATCGAGTCTTGCCACTAGGTATTCAAGCATTTACGGCTGGCTACTGCCGCAATCACTCTGCCCGCAAAGCAACCATGGGATCAGCCTCGGTAGCCTTTCGCGCCGGAATGTAACAGGCAAAGATCGCGATTGCGACAACTGCGAATCCAATCGCGGTGAACGTCAACGGATCCGCCGGGCTGACATCGTAGATCAGGCTCTTCAATCCACGCGCCATTACCAGCGCCAGCAGCACTCCGATCACCGTGCCCGACAGAATCAGTTGGCCCGCCTGCAACAGGACCAAACGCAGAACATCAAAGCGGCGCGCGCCCAGCGCCATGCGCAGCCCAAATTCAAAGGTGCGCTGGCTCACCGCATACGCAATCACCCCGTAGGTGCCGATCGCTGCAAGCAGGATGGCTAACCCGCCAAACAGTCCAACCAGGACAAAGGCGAATCGCGGCGTCGCGACAGACGCGGTGACGATCTTGTCCATCGTCTGCACATCGGCCACTGCCAGCATCGGATCGATCCGCGCAACTTGGTTCCGTATCCCGCCCACCAGCAATTGCGGATCAGCGTTCGACCGGACCGCCAGCAACAGATTCGGAGAGCCGTAGCCGGCCTGGAGAAATGGCCACCAGAACGCCGGCTCCGCGCCGGGACTGTTGGGCTGGTCCTTCACGTCGCCGACTACACCAACCACCGTCATCCAGTCTTTGTCTTTCGGATGATCTTCGAAGGTGACCCGCTTGCCCACCGCGTCTTCGCCCGGCCAATATTTCTCCGCCATCGCCCGGTTGATGATCATCACTAGCGGCGCGTCTGGTTTGTCTGCATCCGTAAAAAGCCGCCCGCCCACCAATGGAATTCCCAGCGCGCGAAAATAACCCGGAGTCGCCATGTGATAGCGCGCATGGAATTCCTGGTGCGGCGGAGGTAGCTTGCCTTGGATCGTGAATCCTCCGAGGTTGTCGTCATAGCCCGTCCACGGCAGATCGCTCCCCAGCCCCGCACTCTCGATGCCGGGCAGCGACCGTACCCCTCTCGGCAACTCAGCGTAGAAGTGCAATAAGCTCTCCGGCGTTTTGTATCGCTCGTTCGGTAGCGAGAGCTTCGCTGTCAGTACATGCTCCGTTTGGAATCCCGGATTCAGACGCATCAGATTCAGCAGGCTGCGCAGCATCAGCCCTGCACCAATCAGCAACACGCAGGCCAGCCCCACCTCCGAGATCACCAGAGCATTGCGCAACCGGCTCTGATGTCCGCTGCTCGTCGCAGCGCGTCCACCTTTGTGCAGTCCTTCCCGGGGATCGGTGCGCGAAGCCTGTAGCGCCGGCGCAAGCCCGAAGAGAATGCCCGTGCCTACGCTGATCAGTAAGGTGAACAGGAACACCGGAGCGCTCACATGAATGTCATGCGCGCGCGGAAAGTTCGCCGGCAACAGCGAAACCAATAGCTTGACTCCAACCAGCGCCATCGCCAGTCCCAGCGCGCCTCCCACGCACGCGATCAGCAGGCTTTCCGTCAGCAACTGCCGCACCACGCGTGAGCGCTGTGCACCCAATGCAACACGCACCGCGATCTCGCGTTGCCGCGCCGCCGCACGCGTCAACATCAGGTTGGCGGCATTCGCGCACGCAATCAGCAGCACCATGCCCACTGCTCCCAGCAACACCAGGAGCAACGGGCGGCTCGCGCCGACGATTTCGTTGTCCAGCCGAACGACCAGCACCTGCCAACCGATATCGCCCTCATGCTCGCGGCTAAGCTGCGCCATGATCGCGTTTAACTCCGCTCGCGCCTGATCGAGACTCACATTCTTCTTCAGCCGTCCCACACCTTCCAGATAATGAGAGCCCCGGTTTGCCGGATCGCCTGCGAAGGAAAATGGCCACCACGCATCCACATCCTCGCCATACGCAAGCGGCTGATACTCATTGCCCGGATGCGCCGTCCCCGGCGGCATCACCCCCACCACCGTGAATGGCTGCTCGTTCAGCGTGATCTTGCGACCGAGAATGTCCGGCGCGGCGCCAAATCGCGCACGCCATACCCGGTCGCTTAGGATGATCTGCAACCCATTGCCCGGTATCTCCGACTTCTGGTCGAACTCGCGTCCCAGTTCCGGAGTCAGACCAAGCACGCGGAAGTATCCCGACGTGATCCCCATGCCATTCAGCCGCACCGGCTCGCCCGACCCGGAGAGCTGCACATCTCCGCGCGTGAAAGCCGCCAGCCCGTCAAATGATTTGTTGCGCGCTCGAAAGTCGCGAAAGTCGAAGGGATTCATTGGAAACTTCGGATATTCGGCATTCGCTAGAAAAATGCGGACGAGCTTGTCCGGCTGCCGATAGGGCAGCGACGTAATCAGCACGCCATCGATCACGCTGAAGATCGCGCTGTTCGCGCCGATGCTCAACGCCAGCGTCAGCACGATGACAATCGCAAATGTAGGATTCGCCCGCAGCTGCCGGATGGCGTAACGCACATCCTG
>DASXGY010000460.1:0-2651 GCA_036488835.1 Acidobacteriaceae bacterium | reverse complement strand
CCGACTACCAGCCTGCATTCTGTGGGATCCCGTCTGGCGCCCGCCGAACGCATGCGTACAGCCCATGCGCAAGACGTGCCTCGGGGAACCTTTTAACAATAACAAGCGTTGGGGAAGCGGTCAACAAAAGGCGGTGAAATTGTGTGTGAGCGCGGGTTCAGGCTCCCAGTCTGGGTGCCGTTTGGCGGCAAAGAGCCTCTGCAGCCTTCAGCGCCACGCCTTCCCGCTTGCCCAGATAATCCGGCGCGAGCGGGGGGCAGTGGAATGGGCGCGTTCAACCTGTCACGTGCAATGGCCGTTGTGTCAGCCGCAGAGCAAATGCTGCAGTGCAAATACTGATAGCATCCCTCGCATGAGTTTTCTGTTCCGTCTCGCCCTGCCTGCTCTGCTCTGCCTCTCCACAGTCCCCTTCACCGCCCTGGCCTCGGACTCGCCCAACACTCATCCGTCGGTGAATCCCCCCGCAAATCCAAAGGTTCGGGCGATTCTGGCCGATCTGGGCAAGGTCCAGACTGTCGGGCAGACTTCGCTTTCGCCCGACGGAAAGCACCTCGCCTGGACCGAGCGCGAGCACGGCAGTTCGAGCAGGATCATGGTGAGCGATGCGCACGGCGCAGGCGCGGAGCAGTTGAACACAGGCCCGGATTGCTCGGCGAGCGATCCGCAGTGGTCGCCCGACTCCCGGGCGCTGCTCTTTGCAGCCGAATGCGGCAAGGATGGTCAGGTCGATCTCTTCGTAACCACGTTGAGCGGACAGCCGCAGCAAATCACTCATCTGAAGGGCTATGCGGCCCACCCGGCGTGGTCGCCGGACGGTCAGCGCATTGCGTTCCTTTATGTGCCCGGCGCTACCCGGCCTGCGGGAGCCCTGGCGGCCATGAAGCCGCCTTCCGGCGTCATCGGCGTCGAAGGCCTGGAGATTCAGCAGGTTGCATCGGTAAACGCTCGCGGCGGCGAGGTTGAGCTGCTCACACCGGACAAGCTGCATGTCTACGAGTTCGACTGGTCCCCGGATTCCCAAAAGCTGGCCTATGTAGCCGCCCCGCCGCCGGGCGAGAACAACTGGTGGGTGGCGCAGCTCTATACCGCGCCGGCAACGGCCAACGGCCAACCAACAAGCATCGTGAACCCGCAGACGGACTCCGGCACGTTGCATGGCCTGCAAATCGCAGTTCCGCGCTGGTCTCCGGACGGCTCGCACATCGCGTTCATCGGCGGCCTAATGAGTGACCAGGGTGCGACGGGCGGCGACGTCTACCTCGTTGCCTCGACCGGGGGCAGCGCAGTCGACATCACACCGCATGCCGATGTCACCTCGGTGTGGCCGCACTGGATGGATGACCACTCCTTGATCGTCTCTGAGGTCGCCGGTGGCGCCAGCCGCATTGCCGGATACCACTTCGCGGAGACGGGCGGTGCCCCGGCACTGACCGACGGCAAAACGCTGGTGGAAGTTCCGGCCGGGATCAGCGATGGCCGCGAGTCGATGAGCCTGTCGATTGCGAAGGACGGCGAGTTCGCGGTCGCCAGCAGTTCTTTTGAGAAGCCACCGGAGATCTATATAGGCGAGCTGAAGCCGGATGCCCACCTGGCCCAGGTCACGCATGTGAACGACGCCATCCAGCCGGCCTGGGGCAAGTCCGAATCCATCGCATGGACGAATGACGGCTTCCACATCCAGGGCTGGTTGATGCTGCCAAAGCACTACGACCCGGCGAAGAAGTATCCGCTGATCGTGATGGTGCACGGCGGCCCGTCGAGCGCTGTACTGCCGCGCTGGCCGGGCGCGGGCTTCGGCGGCGCGCCGATGAGCGCGATGGACTACTTCGTGCTGGAGCCGAATCCTCGCGGCAGTTATGGCCAGGGCGAGAGGTTCACGATGGCGAACCGGAAGGACTTCGGTTACGGAGACCTGCGCGACATCCTCGCGGGGGTGAATGCTGTCGAGAAGAAGTATCCCAGTGTGGATGACAGCCGTCTGGGCCTCACCGGCTGGAGCTACGGCGGTTTCATGACCATGTTCGGCGTGACCCAGACCTCGCGCTTCCACGCGGCAGTCGCGGGCGCGGGCATCGCCAACTGGCAGAGCTATTACGGCGAGAACTCGATCGACCAATGGATGCTGCCCTTCTTTGGCGCGAGCGTTTACGACGATCCCGGGGTCTACGCCAAGAGCTCGGCGATCGACTTCATCCGCAAGGTGAAGACGCCGACCCTGGTGGTGGTGGGCGATCGGGATGGCGAGTGCCCGGCGCCACAGTCCTTCGAGTTCTGGCATGCCCTGAAGGCTGAGGGTGTGCCGACCGAGCTGGTGGTGTATCCAAATGAGGGCCACGGCTTCCGCAGCCCGGAGCACCGCGTCGATGTGCTGGAGCGGGCGCTGAACTGGTTCGACCAGTACCTTGGGGCGCCGGCCAGTGCGGCTGCGGGGCAGTAGACAAAAGATAAAACAGACGACGGCGGACCACCACGGACAACGGCAGTCATAACGTGACTCTCCTGAGGTTGTCTGCCGTTATCTGAATTTGTCTGCGGTTGCCTTCGCCTCGATCGCAAACAAGGACCTCCCCGGCTGGCCCCTGCCTCGTCTCCTGCTTTACACTCGTGACACACGTTTTCACAGTGATCTTTCTGGCAGTAGAACCGTGGCG
>DASXGY010000366.1:0-6661 GCA_036488835.1 Acidobacteriaceae bacterium | reverse complement strand
CTGCCCAAAGAGAACCGCGGCTTTTTTTCCGGTCTGCTGCAAGAGGGCTACGCAATCGGCTACCTGGGGGCCGCTGCGGTCTTTGGACTCCTCTTCCAATCCGTCGGATGGCGCGGCATGTTCATCGTGGGCGCGATGCCGGCCCTCGTCGCTGGCTACATCGGCCTGAAGGTGGAGGAATCGCCTGCCTGGCAGCAGGGCAGCGCGGCCCGTGGCACGGGGATGTCCTTCTCCGGGCTCTGGCAGGGTATCCGAAGCTATTTGCCACTGTTTCTGTTTCTTGTTCTGCTCATGTCCGGCTTCAATGCCTTTAGTCATGGTAGCCAGGACCTGCATCCGCTCTTCCTGCAAAGCGACCATCACTTCGAGCCGCACACCGTGAGTGCGATTGGGATCGTGCTCGCCCTGGGAGCGATCACTGGCGGGATAGTCTTCGGCACGCTATCGGAGCGCTGGGGGCGCAAACGCGCGATCATCACCGCGGCCCTGCTCGCCATTCCAGCGGCGCCGCTGGCCACGCTTACGCACGGACGCATCGCCTTGGCGGCCGGGGCATTCCTGGTACAGTTCATGGTGCAGGGCGCATGGGGCGTGGTTCCGGTATATCTCAGCGAGATATCCCCCGGTCCGGTGCGCGCCACCTTTCCCGGAGTGGTCTATCAGCTCGGTAATCTCATCGCCTCGAAGCTCACGAACATCCAGGCGCGCACGGCCGAGCGCACTGGCAGCTACGGACCTGTGCTGGCCGTTACCATCATCGCAGTCGCGCTATTCATCGCCATCGTGATGTCGTTCGCGCGCGAATCGCGGGGCGCTGAGATCACAACTTAGCCGCGCCGTGCAGGCAAACGCAGTTACACTTGCGGCCATGCGCCTTCTCCCTCTGATCCTTTTGCTTGCATCTTCTGCCAGTCTCCTGCGCGCGCAAACCGCACCCAGCAAGACGCTCAATGTGTATCCGGGCGCGGTTCCTGGAGCGCTGGGCCATGCCGCGGCGGATCATCCCACGATCGACGTCTATCTGCCGGCGAACAACCCAACCCATACCGCAGTGCTGGTGATTCCCGGCGGCAGTTATCACAACGTGGTGGCAGACCGTGAAGGTGCTGCGCCTGCGCAATGGCTGCTGCAGCGTGGTGTCGCTGCCTTTGTCCTGCACTATCGCGTCGCGCCCTATCGCTATCCTGCGCCTATCGCAGATGCCGAGCGCGCCCTGCGTCTGCTGCGTAGCCGGGCTGACGAGTTCGGCTTCGCGCCGAACCGTCTCGGCGCATGGGGCTTCTCCGCCGGCGGCCATATCGCGAGTATTCTCGCCACCCTCTTCGACACCGGGATACCGGCAAGCCCCGATGCCATCGAGCACGCAAGCGACCGGCCTGATTTCGTAATCCTGGCCTATCCGGTCATCAGCATGAAGCCGGAGATCGCCCATGCCGGTTCGCGCCAGAATCTGCTTGGCCCGCTGCCCGATCCCGCGCTCGTGGCGTTGCTTTCGGCCGAAGATCACGTGACGCCGATGAGTCCACCGGCATTCGTCTTCACCACGAACGATGATGATGTCGTGCCATCGCAGAACAGCATGCTCTACGTGGCTGCCTGCCAACGCGCGGGGGTGCCGGTGGAGTTTCATATGTTCGAGCATGGCCACCACGGTGTGGACCTGGCGGAGCGTCTGCCGGCGTTGCACCTGTGGACGCTGCTACTGGAGAGCTGGATGCAGCAGAACCAGTGGATAGCGACGGCATCCCAGTAGGCACTCGTTTTTTAGCGCGCCGCCGGCATGGTGAGTCCTCGCACCAGGCGCGAGCTGAACGCCATCACGCAGCTCAAAAGCATTACGCAGAACAGGATCGATGTGAGTCCGGCGTGCTTCCCCACAAAGCCGAGGCCCGGCGGCCCCGCTAAGAGTCCCGCGTAGCCGATACCAACCGTAGTAGCGATACCCGCCCCTGCGGGTACATCCGGGACACGGCCTGCGGTCCGGTAGATCACCGGTGAGCCGTTGGCCAGTCCCGCGCCCACCAGCGCGAAGCCGAGCAGCCACCACATCTCGCCGGTCATGTGCTGCCAGCCACTGCCGATGACCACTCCCAGACCCGCAGCCGCCAGCAGACCTCCTGCGAGCAGCGTCCGCTCCTCACCGAAGCGCGCCACCACTGCGTCTCCCATGAGGCGGCCGGTGACCATCAAGGCTGCGAACGCAGCGTATCCATATCCGGAGACCCCATGGCCCGCGCCGCGAACCACGCGCAGATAGAGCCCGCTCCAGTCGGCGATAGAGCCTTCGCAGACCATGGAGACAAAGGCGACCAGGCCCAGGAGCAGGAGCCGGCCATGCGGCCGCAAAGCATGGGGCTGCTCGTGCAGACCTTCTTCCGCGCGCGTGAAGAGAGACGGCGTGGCAGCGACGACCAGCACGATCACGAACGCCGAAAAGCTAAGCACAATCATCTGCGCGGGTACATGCCGCGACAACGCGAAGCTGGTGATGGCGGCCCCGGCGAAGCTGCCGATGCTCCATATGCCATGCAGCCGTGAGATCGTGCGTTCGCCTAGCTGCTCTTCGATGGCGATGCCCTGGGCGTTCATCGCCACATCCATGCTTGCGCCTGCGATGCCGAAGCACAGTAGCGCCATTGCCATCAACAGCGCTGTTGGGGCCAGAACGACCGCACTCAACATGATGGGAAAGGCGATGCCTGCGACGCGGCAGACGGCGCGGCTGCCGAGACGCGCGGTCATCCGGCCGGCGATCGGCATTGCCATCACCGCGCCCAGGCCGCTCGCCAGCAATGCCCAGCCCAGCGTGCCAGGATCCAGATGCAGCTCGCGTGCGCGGTCCGGCACGTGCGGCACCCACGCGCCCATCACAATGCCGTTCGCCAAAAAGTATGTCGCCGCGGCGCGCTGTGCGTTTTTCGCGCGTTCGAGCGCGGGAAGGGTCGAGCTCGACATTCTCCTTAGATTACGAGAGTTCGCTGATTCATGCGCCTGAGCATCGCGATAAGGTGGTGCAGGAGCAATTGTTCATGCCGGATTTAGAACTGCATCTCTCCGCACCTGCCGCTCGCGTGCTGGGCTCGCTGCTGGAGAAGGAGACCACCACGCCCGAGTATTACCCGCTGTCGTTGCTGGCCTTGACCAATGCCTGCAATCAGCGTTCGAGCCGCCACCCAGTCATGGAGCTGAGCGAGGGCGAGGTGCGGATGGCTCTGCACGAGCTGGAAGATGTCGGCCTGGCCGCACCGGTACGTGGCACGGAAAGCCGGGTTGCGAAATACGCACATCACATCGGCGAAGTCTTCAATCTGCGGCGCGGCGAGCTGGCCATCCTATGCGTGCTCCTGCTGCGGGGAGCGCAGACACCCGGCGAGCTGCGTGCCCGCACCGAACGTATACACAGCTTCACGGCAATGGATGAAGTCGAAGGCACGCTGCAGCAGCTTGCCCAGCGCGAGCCTCCTCTGGCCCGCGCATTGCCGCGAGAGCCCGGCGCGCGGGAGGTGCGCTACGTTCATCTGCTGTCGCCCGTTTCCGAAACTGCTCTTGGAAGTAATATCGAGGCGTCACGAAGTACAGCACAACCGGCAGAGACGATGCACGACGGAGTTGCGGATCGGATTGCAACGCTCGAGAGCGATGTTGCGCAGCTCCGCGGACGCATCGCATCGCTTGAAGACAAGCTGGCGCAGCTTATCGGCTGAATTGGGCTATATTGCCGCCGGAACGAATATTCTGAGTGCATGACCTGGCTTCTTTGGGCGCTTCTTTCAGCACTCTTCGCAGCAGCGACGGCGATCCTGGCCAAGATCGGTGTCGCCGGCATCGACTCCAACCTCGCCACTGCCATCCGCACCACTGTGGTGCTGATCTTCACCTGGGCCATCGCCATTGCGCTGGGCAGGCACAACGCGATTGCCGCGATCGCGAGCCGCTCCTGGCTCTTTCTCGTCCTCTCGGGCATCGCAACCGGCCTGTCGTGGATTTGCTACTTCCGCGCGCTGCAATTAGGCCCTGCGTCTGCCGTAGCGCCCATCGACAAGCTGAGCGTGGTGCTCGTCATCCTGTTTGCGTGGATCTTCCTGGGCGAGGGTCTTACCGCGCACAAGATCATCGGAGGTTTGCTGATTGCCGGCGGAGCCGCCACCCTCGTCTTCGGCTGAGAGGCACCGTAAATCCCGCGTAAAACAAAAGGCCGGACAGCAGACATGCCGTCCAGCCTCCTCATGCTTCCTGCCGTCCTGCGCTAGCGAACCAGGAAATCGGCGCGACAGCCGCGGTCGACCCAGATACCGCGCCGGTCGTAGCCCCACGTAGAGCCCTGAACACAGCGTGCGTCGCTCCGTTGTCTCACCAGTTGCACGCCGCGTCGCGTGTCTGCCGCACAATAATTCCGCCTCATATTGTCAGAGGCGCAGGTGATCGATTGGCCGCCGCCCGGGCCGTAACCGGGGCGTCCCGGCCTGTTAGTGTTGATCCTGAAATCGGCGCGACAGCCGCGATCGACCCAGATACCGCGCCGGTCGTAGCCCCAGGTAGAGCCCTGAACACAGGCCGAACCGCTGCGTTGTCGAAGCATGGTTACGCCGCCCCGTGTGTCCGCCGCACAATAGTTACGCCGGCCGTTATCCGACGAACAGGTTATCTGTTGCGCCATCGCCGGCCGCGCCGACACGGCCATCAGCGCAGCGACTCCCAAAACTGCAGCAAAAATTCCTCGCATTCGCATTCGTAAGTCCCCCGCGGGGAATCCTACACCCGAAAGATATTTCGTCCATGACAGTATTGCGAGGCGATAGAAGCACTGCAAATAGTTGCAAATTTCTAACGGCTGCCGTGCAGATACAACACCATGCCCACGCCGATTGCGATGAACAGCAGTGCGGCCGTGAGCAGCGCACCGCCCAGCAGCAACGTCACGCGCCGCCGCTGCTCCTCAGTTGGCCGGGTTATGCCGAAGCCTTGGATGAACATTTCGACCAGATATTCGAGAATGCGCATAGTACGCAGCAGGACCTTTCAGCATCTTTCGGATCAGGGTGCCCCGGCGTTGCTGCACCCAGACGATCCTTCAGGCTAGCATTTTCGCGCTTGCAGGCAGCCGCTTGAGCCGCGGAAAGGAGTAGCATTTCTGCCATGAAGCGAATCCTGCAGCGTCTGCGAGAACTCCTATCCGGACGGCGCAGCACCCCTCCACCCTCTGGTGAGCCGGATGCCGGAGTGCGGGTGCCGTTAAAGCGCGGACCTGGCGGCCGCAGGGCCAGCGCCGTTGTCGAACTCGACAAGTTCTAGCCGCAGAGGAAGCTACTCCGGCCGTTTTAGGTCGAAGCGATCGTGTGTGCGCACGTAGGTCGGGCCGCCCATGCGGCCCACCGCCGCCAGCTTCTCGGGATCGACGCGGAAGTTCTCCACCAGATCCTCGCGCACGTGGAAGCGCAGCACCTCACCCAGCACGATGCTGCCGCCGGAAGGCCGGTCGCTGACCTCGATGATCTGCCGAAGGCGGCACTCCATCTGCACCGGACTTTCCGCCACGCGTGGCGGCTTGACGAGTTCACTCGGAAGTGGCGTCAGGCCGGCCAGATCGAACTCGTCCACCTCGGGCGGCACCTGTGCGGAGGTAAGGTTCATCTTTTCGACGAGCGCGTCTGTAACTACATTGATAACGAATTCGCGCGTGGCGATCACATTGCGTAGCGTGTCCTTGTGCGCCACAAGGCCGCGCTGGGGATCGTCGCGACGAACCGACGGACAGAAGAGAACAACCGGCGGATCGGCCGAGACAGCGGTGAAGTAACTGAATGGCGCCAGGTTGCGCACACCATCCTCGTCCAGAGAAGAGACAAATGCGATCGGCCGCGGCACGATTATCCCGGTCATCAACTTGTAGATGTTCTGGACGGACTCGCGGGCGGGATCGAAGCTTTGCATGCTTGGATTAGACAATGGCAGACAACTTCAGACAAAACCAGACACACGCAGAACACAAAGCCGCGGCGTCTTGTGCAACGAAGCCAATCTGATGTCGTCTGCAGGTGCCTGTTTTTGTCTGCCGTCGTCTTACTCGCGGGTGGGATCGAAGCTGCGCATCTTTGGATTAGACAACGGCAGGCAACTTCAGACAAAACCAGACAACAACAGAAGACAAGCCACGTCTTTTGTGCGAAGCCAATCTGATGTCGTCTGCCGTTATCTGCCTTTGTCTGCCGTCGTCTTTCTAAAGATTCCCCCGCTCGGCCTGCTCGCGCTCGATAGCCTCAAAGAGCGCCTTGAAGTTCCCTTTGCCGAAAGAGCGGCTGCCCTTGCGCTGGATGATCTCGTAAAAGAGCGTCGGCCGGTCCTCGACCGGCTTGGTGAAGATCTGCAGCATGTAGCCTTCGTCGTCGCGATCGACCAGGACGCCCAGTTTCTCCAGTTCATCCACCGGCTCGTCGATCTTGCCGACGCGTTCCTGCAGGCTGCTGTAATAGGAGTGCGGTACCTTCAGGAACTCCACGCCCTGATCCTGCAACTGGGCCACGGTCTGCAGGATGTCATTTGTTGCCAGGGCCAGATGCTGCACGCCGGGACCGCCGTAAAAGTCCAGATACTCCTCGATCTGCGACTTCCGTCGGCCTTCCGCCGGCTCGTTGATGGGGAATTTCACCCGCCCATTG
Source organism: Acidobacteriaceae bacterium (assembly GCA_036488835.1). GTDB lineage: Bacteria > Acidobacteriota > Terriglobia > Terriglobales > Acidobacteriaceae > KBS-83. The sequence goes on along the minus strand of DASXGY010000366.1, from coordinate 5 downwards.
CCGTT
>DASXGY010000308.1:0-3042 GCA_036488835.1 Acidobacteriaceae bacterium | reverse complement strand
CTCGTTCGGGCGATGAACTGCTATTACTCGAACCTCATAGAAGGACACAACACCCACCCGGTCGATATCGAGCGAGCGCTACGAGACGATTACAGCCAGGACAGGCGTAAACGGGATCTGCAACTCGAAGCGAAGGCCCATATCTCGGTCCAGAAATGGATCGATGAGGGTGGCCTCGCAACCATCCGGCCTTTCAGCATCCAGGGAATTTGTGAAATCCATCGGCGGTTCTGCGAACTGCTTCCGGAAGATCTTCTCTGGGTGGAAGATCCGGAGACCAAGGAGCGTCAGCGGGTCGTGCCCGGCGAGCTGCGAACGGGAGACGTTCGAGTCGGCAATCACATCGCCATCAGCCCCGGTGCTGTGCCTCGCTTTCTGAGGCGCTTTGCAGATGTTTACAGCAGCCTCGGAAAAACCGATTCGGTCCTTGCAGTCGCTGCAGCCCATCACCGGCTTTTGTGGGTCCACCCATTCCTCGACGGCAATGGCCGCGTCACCCGGCTGATGTCCCATGCCATGCTGCTCGAAACGCTCGATACCGGCGCCGTGTGGTCGGTCGCGCGCGGACTCGCGCGCAACGAAGCGACATACAAACAGCTGCTTGCCAACTGCGACCGGCCCCGGCGCAATGATCTCGACGGGCGCGGAAATCTCAGCGAAGAAGCTCTGGCCGAATTCACCCGGTTCTTCCTCACCGTTTCCCTCGATCAGGTCACATTCATGGAAACGCTTGTGCAGCCCGATCGTCTGCGAGCCCGCATTCTGCTGTGGGCGGAAGAAGAAATTCGGCTCGGGGCGCTTCCCCAGAAATCGGGAAACATCCTTGAGGCGGTTCTCTATCGTGGCGAATTGCCGCGCGGGGATGCCGCTGCCGTTGTTGGCACAACCGCGCGTCAGGCGCGGCGGATCATCTCTTCGCTATTGGAACGCGGAGTTCTTGCATCAGAGAGCCCGTATGCGCCGCTGCGCCTTACATTTCCGGCAGCTCTGGCGCATCGCTGGATGCCAGGATTATTTCCCGAGAAGGTTGATTAGGGCGTTCATCGGACGGCCACTGGGGCCTTCTTCACTCCGTCGCCGGCACCCATCAGGATGAGCGATCGCTGTGCGAAGGGGGAATAGAGAAGAAGCGTCATGCACGCCAGCGCCAAGCCGTAATTGATGTGATGCAGCAGCAGAAATGGAGAAAGAGACCACAAGCCATCGAGCGGTAGCAGAAGCCACCAAAGCTTGAGGAATTTGTCGCGCAATCCGGGCGCGCGGAAGACCACGGCACACAGCAGGAAAGTACGGACTGGAATCAGGACCGCGGCGGTCACAATCAGGAGTGCGAATACCAGCGTGGAATGCGGCAGTGCTGAAACCAGATCGTGAATCTCTGCCAGGTTCGCCAGCGCCCCGACATAGAAGCCCACGTACATCAGTTGCAATAACAGGAAAAGCGTCTGCACCACGGCATGGGAGCTCTTCGGCAAATCCTCTGGCCCGGATAGGACCCGATCGAGGAGCGTGGCCTTCGCATCTGGCGCAACTGCAGCTGGCTCTTGCGATATCTCGGCCGCGGGGCCGGCGGCAGAGCCATCTTCTTGCCGCGCGATTCGCTCCACCTGGGCCACGAAGCGGTACCCGCGTCGAGCCAGCGTCTCGACGAATCTCGGATTGTTCGCCTTGTCTCCAAGAGCTTCGCGGATGCGATTCACGGCCGAGTTCACGCCGTGTTCGTAGTCGACGAAGGTTCCATCGGGCCACAGCTCCCGGCAGATCTCTTCCCGCGTCAACAGCTCGCCGGGCCGCTCCAGCAGCATGAACAGGATCTGCAAGGGCTGCGAGTGCAGCTTGACCCGCAAACCCTGCCGGCGAAGCTCTCCGGTCATCGAGTCTGCTTCGAAGACGCCGAAGCGATAGAGCATTTTCGGTAAACCTTTGGGCTGCGGAGATTCACTCGGTGTGGCTTTCCGTTTAGAAAAGCCACGATAGCAACTGCTGGACGCGTGCACCTATACCGAAAATGCTCTAACGCCTGGATGGCCGTGGCTCGGTCACGTTGGCGTTCAGTCTATCCGACACGGTACGCCGTCTGTGCCTTTCGCCGAAGTGAGAACTCCCCGGAAGCGTCGTCTCTTCAGCGACTTGCGCCGTGAGGAACAATCTTCCCCGCGGTGAGGCTGCATGCATTGCGCCGTCCGCCGGCGTAGTGCAACTTCGAACCCATGAAGCGATGCTTCTTAACACGGATCTGCACCGGGCTGCTGCTCCTCGCCGCGTCGCAACTCGCGATGGCGCAGCCGACGCCCGAAGCGGTCGCAGCCTTCAACGCTTATGCGAGCACCGTGGAGTCGCGTCTGGCCCAGCAGCATCGGTCCGACGATGCCTTCCTTGCCTCCACCGCTTCCGATCGCGGTACAGAGACGATGCGCCTGCGCAACGGAGAGTTGATCGTAGATCGCATTGTGGACCGGATCCCGGACCAACACTTCTCCTCGTCGGAAGCTGAATTCTCCGGATCGATGCTCCATCACTGGCGGGGCACCGCCTTCGTTCCCGGCGCGACGGCGGCGGATTTCGAGCGCTTGATGCAAAACTTCCCGGCCTATCCGCAATACTTCTCGCCCCAGGTGCTCCAGGCCGCGCTGATCGCGCAGAGCGGCGTCCGCATGCAGGCATCCATGCGCGTGCGTCAGCAACACGTCCTTACGGTAGTGATGGACATCACCTACGACATCGACTATGCACGCCTGGACAAGCAGCACGGCTACAGCATCTCGCGGAGCACGCGGATTGCCGAGATCGACTCACCCGGCACCGCCTCCGAACGAGCCCTCAATGCCGGTGAGCAGCACGGGTTCCTATGGCGCCTGAACACTTACTGGAGCTACGAGGAGAAGGACGGCGGCCTTTATCTGCAGATTGAGTCCATCTCGCTCACACGCTCCATTCCCCACGGGCTCGGCTGGGTGATCCGGCCATACATCGAAAGCATTCCCCGCGAATCCCTGGAGTTCACACTGCGCTCCACATGCAACGCGCTGCGCAGGTAGTGCG